>NZ_JBFRCK010000034.1:0-90918 GCF_040965775.1 Paraburkholderia sp. BR10954 | reverse complement strand
CGCGCGACGAGTCCGGTTCGCAGCTGGGCGCAGCGCAGAACACGCGCTATAGCACCGACGTTTTTGCGCGGTACGATGCAAAGGCCGACGCCGAGATCGACAGGATCATCAAGCAAAACGAAATGGTTTCCCGCGCGATAGCCGCGCAACCGCAATCACAATCCGAATCGCAACGCTTGGCGTCGCACCAGCACAAGGCAAACGCGGGTTGAATCGATCCAGGTCCAGCCAGCCGCGACACGGCATCGAGCGGCAGGCCACCGAGGCGGGGCTCAACTACCGAGCGCCGCCTCATCTTCGGCCAGTGCCGTCGGCACGGTCTCGCGCAGAAAATCGACGAAAGTTCTGATCTTGGCGTCCAGATACTGGCGTGATGCATGGACCGTGAAGGCCGTCAGCTTCTGCAGCCGATACTGCGGCAGCACGCGAACCAGCGCACCGCTGTTGAGCAAGGGCAGGGCACTCGACATCGGCAGCGCGCCGATGCCCACCCCTTCGCGCAAGGCGACACCGAGCGCATCAGGCAAGTTCATTTCGACCGCGGCTCTTGGAAGCACAATCGTTTCGCGGCCGTTGGGTCCGTCCAGATGCCAGCGATCGCGCGGGAAGATCGACATGACGAGCTGTAGGCACGTGTGACCGCGAATGTCCTGCACCGTGCGCGGCGTGCCGCGCGCATGCAGATAAGCGGGCGCCGCGCACAGCACGCTGTGGACGTCGCCGAGCCGATGCGAAACGAGTCCGGAGTCCGGAAGATCGGTCGAACTCAATCGAAGCATCAGATCGTAGCCATCGTCGAGAAGATCGGGCGTGCCAGACGATAACGTCAGCTCGACCGACACGGCAGGATAGCGCTCACGATAGTGGACCGCTGCCGGCACCAGATACGTCGTGCCAAAACCAGGCGACGCATGCACGCGCAGCCGGCCCGAGGGTTTGACTTGCGCATTGGCTGCCTCGGCGTCGGCCTCGTCGACCGAGGCGAGTATCTGTTGGCAGCGATCCAGATATCGCTCGCCCGCATCGGTCAGCGCGAGCCGCCGGGTACTCCGGTGCAGCAGACGAGTGCGCAGATGTATCTCGAGTTGCGCGACCGCCCGCGACGCGTTGGCCTTCGGAATGTCCAGACGGGAGGCCGCCGCCGTGAAGCTTCCTTCTTCAGCGATGCGGACGAATATCCGCATCATGTTGAGCTTATCCATTACAAATGCATGCGAATCTTTTCGGTAAATGCCCGTATCACTTCTTCATTGCGCGACAGGAAAACCCATTGGCCGACTCGCCGCGGAACCAGAAGTCCCGCATCGACCAGCAGGGCGACATGCATCGATACCGTCGACTGCGCCAGACCGCTGCGCGCCTGGATCGCGTGCACGGGTACGCCGCGGCCGTGGCCTGCGTAGTCGTCCGGAAAGGTCGCGGCGGGGGCTCTCAACCACCCGAGGATGTCGCGCCGCAGCGGATTCGCGAGAGCCTTGTGGATCAGGTTCATGTCTAACATCGATTTCTCCGTACGCACCCGGCGTTTCGTTCCGGCAGCGTCAACAACGCCGTGGCGATCGTTCCCGCGGCATGTTCGCCGAGGTCTTCCCGCACCAGCGACAGCGCGAGGTGGATTGCCGCACTCGCACCGCCCGACGAGTACAGGTTGCCATCCTTCAGGCAGCCGGGATTCGATACCACATGGACCAGCGGATATTCGGCCGCGAGGCGATCGGCGTCGCGCCAATGGGTATTCAGCCAGCGGCGATCGGCGAGACCGGCGCTGGCAAGCAGAAACGCGCCGTTCGAAATACAGGCGAGCCTATGGGCCTTTGGCCCCGCATCGCTCAGCCAGTCCACGAGTTCGCGATGCTCGCGCGCAGAACCGGGCACCGGCGAGCCGGGCACGACGACGAGATCGAATGGCGGGCGCGAATCGAACAGGCATTCCGTCGTACCCACGGCCGTTCCGTTCGAAGCACGCACCGGCCCGGGCGACGGGCCGATCAGATGCGATTCATAGAAGACACCCCCATACAGCCGGTTTGCCTGATGAAACACATCCATCGGACCGCTGACTTCGAGCAGCTGAAATCCTGCATAGAGCATCATCGCGACACGCATACGCACTCAGCCGGTGAACGCTCGCGACACGAGCGCGGATTGCACTGCCGCATGCGCCGCGTGCGATCCCGGCGCGGTCGATGCCCAGGCATCCGGTCCCGCGTACAGCAGCGCCTTGCCGGTCGGCAGAATCTCGCGTAGCAGCGGCTCGGCGAAACTCCATGCGCCCTGGTTGCGCGCTTCCTCCTGGCACCAGACCACGGTCTTCAAGTTCGGATAGCGGGCGAGTTCGGCGGCCAGCTGTTGCGCCGGAAACGGATAGACCTGCTCGACGCGGATGATCGGGGTGTCGGTGATACCGGCGCTGCGGCGATGATCGAGCAATTCGAAGTAGAGCTTGCCGCTGGTTACGATCACACGCTCTACACCAGCCGCGCGGGACGCGTCGATGTGGATGTCTGGCAAAACCTCGCGGAATTCGCCGTGACTCAACTCGTCGAAGGTGCTGGTCGCTTCCGCGTGGCGCAGCAGCGACTTGGGCGTCATCACCACGAGCGGGCGCCGTGCGACGGTGCCGGCCTGCATCAGCAGCAAATGGAACAGCTGCGCGGGGGTGGTCGGTTGCGTCACCCGCATATTGTTCTGCGCGCTCAATTGCAGGTAGCGCTCGAGCCGCGCCGATGCATGCTCGGGGCCCTGGCCTTCCTGCCCGTGAGGCAGGAACAGCGTCAGGCCGCTGTGTTGTCCCCACTTGGCCTCGCCCGCCGCGATGAACTGGTCGATCACCACCTGCGCGCCATTGGCGAAGTCGCCGAATTGCGCTTCCCAGATCACCAGCGCATTGCGATTCACCGTCGAATAGCCATACTCGAATGCCAGCACGGCGGCCTCGGAAAGAATTGTGTTCGTCACGCTGAACCGGCCTTGCGCTGCGCCGAGATGATCGAGCGGAACGTAGACCCCATGGGGACGATGCATGCGAGTCTGATCGTGCAGCACCGCGTGCCGGTGGTTGAAGGTCCCGCGCGCGCTGTCCTGCCCGCTCAGCCGCACACTGACCCCGGCTGTGAGCAACGAGGCGAATGCCAGGTGTTCACCCATGCCCCAGTCGAGCAGGCGTTTTCCGGAGGCCATTTCCTGCCGCCCGCTGATCATCTTCCTGACGAGCGGATGCAGCGTCAGGTCTGCGGGGACGGTCGAGATCCGCTGCGCGAGCGCGCGCAGATCGTCGGCCGATGGGACGAGGTGGCGGGCTGCGCCTGTCTGCGCGGCTGAGCGCGCGCGCTTGGCGCGTTCGTCGTGCAGCGGCGACGCATAGGAACCGACGGTTTCGTGCGCCCGCTCGAAAAGCTCGCGGCGCGCGCTGACGTAGCGTTGCGCCTCTTCGGCCGTCAGCACGCCTTGCTGGATCAGCCGGTTTGCGTAGCGGGTCCGCACGCCTGGATGATTCGCGATCGAGCGATACATCAGCGGCTGTGTGATGCCCGGAGTGTCCTGTTCCTGATGCCCGTATCGGCGGAAGCAAACGAGATCGATGACGACGCTGCGTTTGAAGGTGGTGCGATAGTCGAGCGCCATCCTCACCGCCATCGCGACCGCTTCTGGGTCGTCGCCATTGACGTGCAGGATCGGCGCTTCAATCATCTTCGCGACATCGGTCGTATAGAACGACGAACGCGTGTCGCGCGGATCGGAAGTCGTGAAGCCGATCTGGTTGTTGACGACGACGTGGACGGTGCCGCCCGTTCCGTGTCCGCGCGTATAGGAAAGGCTCAGCGTTTCCATCACCACGCCCTGGCCGGACATCGCCGCGTCGCCGTGGATTTCCACCGGCAGCACGTCGTCGCCGTCGGCACTGCCGGCGAGATCCGCCTTCGCGCGCGCCATGCCTTGCACGACGGGATCGACGATCTCCAGGTGCGACGGGTTGAACGCGAGCGTCACTTCAACCGGTCCGTCGTCGGTTTCGACCGAACTCGTGAAGCCCTTGTGATACTTGACATCGCCTGCCGTCAGTTTTTCGGCATTCTTGCCATCGAATTCGTCGAACAGCGCGCGTAGCGGCTTGCCGACGATATTCACGAGCACGTTCAGGCGGCCGCGGTGCGCCATGCCCATCACGAGCGCGCGCAGCTTTTTGGACGCACCATAGCGGACCAGTTCGTCGAGCAGCACGATCAACGACTCGCCGCCTTCCAGCGAGAAACGCGTTTGCCCGACATAGCGTGAATGCAGGTGTTTTTCGAGCCCTTCGGCCGCGCTCAAACGTTCGAGCAGCCGCAGTTTTTCCGCGGCTTGTAGCGTCGGTCTCGCTCGCGTGGATTCGAGCCGCATCTGCCACCAGCGCCGTTGCTGCGCGTCGGCGAGGTGCATGAACTCGGCGCCGAGTGTGCCGGTGTACGTTTGCTCGAGCGCGTCGACGATGTCTTTCAGCGTCGCGTCGTCCTCGAACAGAAAGGTGTCGGCGGTGCTGAAGGTGGTCGACATGTCGGCGGCCGACAGGCCGTAGTAGGCCGGGGTCAATTCGGCGTAGGAGCGGGGCGGCGTCCAGGCGAGCGGGTCGAGATCGGCGACGCGCGTGCCGATCATCCGGAACGCGGCGATCAGCGATTGCACCGCGACCTGCTTTCTCGCGAGGCCCAGCGCGTCGACGGCCTTTTTATCGGTCTGGTTATCGTCGTCATGGCTGGCCGCGACGACGGCACGCGGCGTTCGCTTTGCCAGTTCGACGAAGCTGGAGATCACCGGTGCATGCGGCTGGTCGTCGCGATCGCTGCCGTCGCTGGCGGGGGTATCGCGCAACGCATCGAACCACGCCCGCCACTCGGCCGTGACCGCATCCGGGTCAGCCAGGTAAAGCTCATATTGCTCTTCGATGTAGGGGGCGTTGCCCCCGAACAGGAAGGATCGCTGACGTTCCTTGAACATGATGAATCTGCCCTTGGTCGCTGTGCGGTCGTGAGCCGGCCGCAACACATGAAGTGACTGCTATCGCTGCGTATAGTCGCCCACGGTACAGCCAGGCATTGACGCGCGTCACAAGCGCCGTCCTGAGCGGGAGACTTCCCGGCATGCCCGGTTGATATGCCCGGGCCGCGGTCGTGTACACAGTCTAGTTAAGCGAGGCAGTGGCGGAAACATGCGGATGGTGAGTTCATCTGCCAACTAGTTGAGGTTTTGAGCCACGCACGCGGTCGAGGCGTGCGGCGTGTCGGGCATCGTGGCGGCGACAGATTTGTTACTCGCAGACACAATAGTTTTTCCAGACGCTGACGGCATGCGCGGCCGATGATGCGGTAAGCTGCGCCACGCATCGCAAACATAGTTCCCGTCATGAAGGTCACGGCATGAAAGTCGCCATTGTTGTATTCGATGGTGTGCAGGCGCTGGATGTAGCAGGCCCACTCGATGTGTTCGCCGAGGCGAATACGTTCCTGCCCGAGCATCAGCGCTACGAGGTCACACTGGTCGGGCGCGAGGCGGGCACCGTGACCTGCTCGAATGGCATGCAGCTGGCGGTTTCGTTCGGCTATGCCGACCGTGACGTTCAATGGGACCTGCTGCTGGTGGCAGGAGGACCGCAGTTACCCGATGCCCAGCCATCGAATGAATTCCTGGCGTGGTTGCAGAATCAGGCGCGCAGCGCGAGCCGCTTCGGCTCCGTGTGCAATGGCGCGTTCGTGCTCGCGCATGCCGGGTTGCTCGACGGCAAGGAGGTCACGACGCACTGGTCGGACGCGCATCGGCTGTCCAGTGAATTTCCGCAAGCCAATGTGCAGCCGGACAGAATCTTCGTTCGCGACGGACGGCTATTCACATCGGCCGGCGTGACCGCTGGCATCGATCTGTGTCTCGCGCTCGTTGCCGAGGACTGGGGGCACGAGCTCGCGGTGCGGGTCGCGAAGCGTCTGGTCGTGTATATCCAGCGCGAAGGCGGTCAGTCGCAGTACAGCCCCTACATCGGTGCGGGCAAGGACGAAGATCCGATCCTTCACAAGGTCTATCGATTTGTGAGCGAGCATATTGCCGAGGCGCTGTCGATCGACGACCTCGCGAGCGCGGCCTCTGTGAGCCGCCGCACCTTGTCGCGGGTGTTCGCGAAGCACGCGAAGTTGACGCCCTCGGTGTTCGTCGAGCAGGTGCGCGTCGATACGGCAAGAAAGCTGCTCGAGAACACCGATGCTCCGCTAAAGACGGTCGCGTTCAAATGCGGCTTTCACAACGCCACGCATATGCGCACGACTTTCTCGCGGCGACTCAACGTCACCCCGAAGCAATATCGGATGCGATTCAGAGGGGAGGCGAGTGCGCAACAGTGAGTCCATCGCGGAGCTTTCAGACGTGTCGCCGATAGCGAATGACGATGCCGCGCAATCCCTGCCCGACGTCATCGGGCCCGGATTGTCGATCCTCTTTTGCGGCATCAATCCCGGATTGCTCGCGGCGTCGACTGGACATCACTTTGCAGGCAGAGGTAACCGGTTCTGGAGGGTTCTTCATCGTGCAGGTTTCACGCAGGAGGAGTTTCGCCCCGAGAACGACCGTCAATTGCTGAAGGGTGGATATGGTCTGACTGCTGCGGTCGCCCGCCCGACGGCTCGTGCGGATCAGTTGTCGAAGGCGGAGATTCAAGCCGCTGCGGCGCAGTTCGAACAGAAGATCCGACACTACGCGCCGCGATTCATCGCGTTTCTCGGCAAGGTGGCGCTCGCCGAAATGTCCGGCCAGCGTGAGATCGAATGGGGCCTGCAAGCGCGCAATTTCGGCGGTGCGCGCGTATGGGTGCTGCCTAACCCAAGCGGCCTGAACCGGTCCTTCAGCCTCGATGCACTGGTGAGCGCGTATCGCGAGCTCCGTATTGCGGCGGAATTGACGCGCTTCGATTAGGCGGCCGCTTGCTGCCTCCATCTCGCTTTGCTGCCTCCACGGCCGCACTGAGCCATATCTCCCGCTTTGGCCCGAACACATACGGGTCAATTCCGGCCAGCCGGTAACCGCTGGTCGCGCATCGGCGTTTCGCCTGACTCAAGCCAGCAACTGAATGGAATGGCCCGCGACGAACCACCCGGTTTCGTCGCGACGCACGCTTTTGAGCCCGTGCCGCGCGCGGCACGCAGCCGTTCGCGACAGCGTGGCCTGGCCAGTTTTCCGTACTAGATGGCCCAAAACCCGACATGCCGAAGCTTTCGGAAATCGTCCCGATCTCTGACAATTAAGCAATCGGTGAACAGCAGCGAAGCGCGGTGAGCCGACAGCTGACTATCCCTATCGGGCAGTACAGCTAACCAAACGGGAGCGGGTGAAACCTATGACGACTGAAATGGAAGCGCCGAGTATTCCGCGATCGCCGGAGCCCGCTCCCTTGCGCGTGATGGCGGCGCCGCCCCAGACGCCCCCTGCGCAGGTGAGCTTCACGGCGCGCATCGCGCTCGGGCTCGTCGGCATGCTGTTCGCGTCGCTGCTGGCGATCCTCAACGAGCAGGTTACCGCGGCCGCGATGGCGGATATCCAGGGCGCCTTCCTGATCGGACATGATGACGCAACCTGGCTAACCGCACTATTCGAAGCGGCGAACGTCGCAACGATGGTGTTTGCGCCGTGGTTCGGCATCACGTTCACGCTCAAGCGCTTCACGATTGGCGCGGTGCTGGCGACGATGTGCTTAGGGCTGCTGTGCCCGTTGGCTCCGAATCTGCCGGCTCTGTACCTGTTGCGCATCCTGCAGGGAATCGCGGGGGGAAGCCTGCCGCCGATGCTGATCATCGTGGCGCTGCGCTATCTGCCGCCCAATCTGAAGCTGTATGGCCTCGCGGGCTATGCGCTGACGGCTACTTTCGGCCCGGCCCTCGGCACGCCGCTCGCCGCATTGTGGACCGAGTTCGTCAGCTGGCGGATGGCGTTCTGGCAGATCGTTCCGCTAGGCGTGCTGTGCTGCATAGCGATTCAGCAGGGGCTTCCCGCGGACCCGATGAAGCTCGACCGGTTTCGCTCGTTCGACTGGGTCGGCTTTGTGACCGGATTTCCCACGGTCGCGATGCTCGTGACCGGTCTATTGCAAGGCGATCGTCTCGACTGGTTCGACTCCGCGTTCATTCGCGTGATGTTCGGCGCGGGGTCGCTGTTGCTGGTCGCATTTCTCGTCAACGAATGGTTTCAGCCGGTGCCGTTTTTCAAGCTTCAGCTGCTTGCGCGCAGGAACTTCACGCATGGACTTTCGACCTTGCTCGGCACCGTGATCCTGCTGGTGGGCATGGCGGCGATTCCGGGCCAGTATCTCGCGAAAGTGCATGGCTACCGCCCGCTGCAGACCGCGCCGCTGTCGCTGTCTCTGGCCATCCCGCTGTTGATCACATTGCCGCTGACGGCTGCTTTGCTCAACACGCGCCGCGCCGATCACCGCTGGGTGATCGCCACGGGTCTCGCGCTGATGTTCGCGACCTGCGCGTTGGGAAGCTTTATGACGTCGGAATGGATTCGCGACAACTTCTACCTGCTGCAATCGTTGCAGATCGTCGCGCAGCCGTTGGTGATCATGTCGATCCTGATGGGCGTGACGACGGGGCTGCCGCCCACCGAGGGTCCGTTCGCTTCGGCGATGTTCAATACCGTCAAGACGTTTTCCGCGGCGCTGGCGAGCGGACTCATCGAAGCTGTGGGGACTGCGCGCGAGCACTTTCATTCGAGCATGCTGGTCGATCAACTGGGCAACCGGTTACTGATCGCGAACCAGGGCGTCGACGCGAACTACGGTCTCGGTCAGCTGGCGCACCGGATTCACGAACAGGCGGTGGTTCTGACCTCCGCCGATCTGTATCGCGTGATGGCGTGTGTTGCCGTTGCGCTTCTTCTGCTGGTTCCCGTGTTGCCTGTGCGCATCTATCCGCCGTGGAGCACGACGCCGCCTTCTTCGCATTGAGGAACGATTTCCATGTCATCGACTATGCCATCCCCACTGAAGATCTTTCGTGTTGCCGCGGTCATCGGCGTCGTCGGCCTTGCTGCATGGGCTGCCACGCGGCTCTTTGCGAGCCCGAGTACCGAGTCCACCAACGACGCCTACGTCACCGCGGACTTCACGCTCGTCGCGCCGCGCGTCCCGGGCCAGATCACAGACGTACTGGTCAACGACAACGAGGACGTGAAAGCGGGCCAACTGCTCGTGCGCATTGATGACCGCGACTTTCGCGCGGCGTTGATGAGCGCCGAGGCGGAAGTGGTCGCGGCGAAGGCGTCGGTGGCGAACTTCGACGCGGAGATTGCGCGGCAGCCGTCGCTGGTCGAGCAGGCGCGCGCGACGCTGCGTGCCGACGACGCATCGATCGGTTTTGCTCGGGCTAACGCGTCGCGTTACCAGAACCTTTCCGACGCCGGCGCTGGGACGGCACAGGAACAGCAACGCGCTTCGAGCACACTCGCGCAGCAGCTTGCGCAGCAGTCGCACGATCAGGCGGCGTTGCTGGCCACCGAGCAGAATCTGGACGTGCTGCGCACGCAGCGCGACAAGGCCGCAGGCGCACTGCAACATGCCGAGGCTGCGCTCGAGCAGGCGAAGCTGAACCTCTCGTATACGGAGATCCGCGCGCCCGTCGACGGCAAGGTCGGCCGCCGATCGGCGCGGGTCGGCGCGTTCGTGACGCCTGGCGCGCCGGTGCTGGCGATCGTGCCGCTATCGGATGCGTACGTGGTCGCCAACTTCCAGGAAAGCCAGATCACCAACATGCGGCCGGGTGAAACCGTGCGCGTGACGGTGGATAGCCTGCCCGGCGTCGTGATCCGCGGCCGGATCGATAGTCTCGCTCCCGCGACCGGCGTCAGCTTCGCGCCAATCGCGCCCGACAACGCCACCGGCAACTTCACGAAGGTCGTGCAGCGGGTACCCGTCAAGATCACGATCGATCGCGGCCAAGCGAAGGCGTCGGCATTGAGCGTGGGGCTTTCGGTCGAGGCGGAAGTCAAGGTAGGTCACGGTGACGAAGCCACCGCCGAGGGAGCGGAAAGAGAATGAACACGAGCGAATACTCCTTGCGCGGTGTCGTCGCCGCGCTTCTGACCTGTATTGCGCTGACGGCATGTACGGTGGGTCCGAACTTCGAACGTCCACAGACGGCTACGCCGCGGGTGTTCGAGCGCACGCAAGCCGCGCAGTCGCCGAGCCGCGCCGTGCAAGCCCAGTTCGGTCCAGACTGGTGGACGCTGTTCAACGATCCGGTATTGAACGATCTGGAAAAGCAGCTAGCCGACGCCAATCTGGACGTCGCAGCGGCCTCCGCGCGTTTGCTGCAAAGCCGGGCCGAGCGCCGCGTGGTCGGCGCGGCCGAGTACCCGACCCTCGACGGCGCCGCTTCGTACAACCGCGAACGCGGCAGCGAAAACGGCATCCTGTCGCTGCTCGGCGTTACCCCGACGCAGAGCCAGCCGCAATCGGCTTCCGGCAGCGCGCCGCTCGGGGTGGCGGCCATGCCGGGCTCCAATGGCTCGCCCGCCTATAACCTGTATCAGGCTGGGTTCGATGCGTCGTGGGAGATCGATCTGTGGGGGCACGTGCGCCGCAGCGTCGAAGCGGCGACCGCGATGTCAGAGGCCTCGTATGAGGACCGCAACGCCGTGCTGTTGAGCGCGCGCGCGGAGCTGGCGCGCGACTATATCGAGCTGCGCGACACGCAGGACCTGCTCCAGATCGCGAAACAGAATCTCGACATCGCCAATGATGCGCTCAAGCTCACGCGGGTTCGTGCGCATGAAGGCGTCACCACCGATCTCGACGTATCGAACGCCGCCGCGCACGTGGAAAACATCGAAAGCCTGATTCCGACGCTGGAGTCCCGCTCCGAGACCACGATCAACGCGATCGGGCTGCTGCTCGGGCAGGATCCCGGGGCGCTGCGGCAGACGCTTGCCGCGCCTCGCGAGGTGCCGGTGTTGCCCGCACAGGTGCCGATCGGCTTTCCGTCGGAGCTCGTGCAGCGCCGGCCCGATATCCGCAAGGCGGAGGCGGACCTGCATGCGGCGACCGCGACGGTCGGCGTCGCGAAGGCCGATTTCTATCCGCGCATTACGCTGAACGGTAGCGCGGGCCTGCAGAGCCTGCAATTGTCGAATCTCGGCAGCTGGGCGTCCGGGCAGTTCGTCGTGGGACCGTCGATCACGTTGCCGATCTTCGAGGGCGGTCGTCTGAAGGGCACGCTGCAATTGCGTGAAGCGCAGCAACAGGAAGCCGCGATCGTCTACAGGCAGACGGTGCTGCGGGCGTGGCAAGAAGTCGACGATGCGCTCGTCACCTACGATGCCGAACAACGCCGCCGCGATCGGTTGGCCGCGGCCGTCAGCATGAACGAGCGCGCGCTCGTGGTCGCGCGGGCACGCTACAAGGCGGGCGCGCTCGACTATCTCGACGTGCTGAACGTGCAGCGGCAACTGCTCGAAGCGCAGAGCAATCTGCAGACGAGCAAAGCCACCGCCGCGACCAATCTGATCACGCTCTGCAAAGCGCTGGGAGGGGGATGGGAATCGACCTACGGCGGGTAACCAACGCGCCGGCGATGTCGTGGAAATCGCGTCCGGAGTGTAGACCGCCGCGACGCGGCCGCGCTCAGACCTCGGTCACTCTGATCGGTTGTCCTGAGATGCGCGCGTGCAGCCGTGGTGTCGCGAAGTCGAGAAAGGCGCGCAGCTTCAAAGGCAACGGCGTTTGCCCCGCATGCACGAGATGGATCGGCAACGGCGCCGACTCGAACGCATCGAGCACGACACGAAGCTCGTTCGCATGGATCGCGTCCGCCACCTGGTAGGAGAGCACACGTATCAGTCCGACGCCGAGAATCGCCGCCGCGATCGCGGCGTCCGCCGTGTTCACGGTGAGGCGAGACTGCACCGGCACGGTCAGCACCGACTGGCCGGAGCCGAAGGTCCACGCGCGCGTCGACTCGAGCACCTCGAACATGATGCAGCGATGCGCGCCGAGATCCGCTGGTCTGGCCGGCACACCCTGCGCATCGAGGTACGCGGGACTGCCGCAGATGACCCGGCGCACCGCGCCGACGCGCCTCGCGACCAGCGTGCTGTCGGGGAGTTCGCCGATCCGGATCGCGACGTCGGCGTGCTCGTCGAGCAGATGCACGATGCGGTCCGTCAGCACGAGATCGATGTCGATTTCGGGGTAGTGCGCCAGAAAATCCGCGACTACCGGCACGACGTGCAGACGGCCGAAAACGATCGGCGCGGTGACCACCAGTTGGCCCCTCGGTGCCGCGTATTCGCCCGTCGCGGCGCGCTCGGCTTCGCCGATCTCTTCGAGAATCCGCCGGCACGCGGCGACGTAGGAAGCGCCGGCCTCGGTCAACGATAGCTGGCGCGTGGTGCGGTGAAGCAAACGTGTTTTCAGATGCGATTCGAGTTCTCCAACCTTGCGGCTGACCGTGGCGAGCGGCATGTCGAGCCGGCGGGCGGCAGCCGACAGACTGCCCGCATCGACGACCGCGACGAGGATGGACATCGCTTCGAGACGGTTCATGATCCTCTCGTTCGATGGAAGGATGAATCTCGATCCTGACGGATTCTCTTGATCAGCGCAAGCGCGTAACGTTCATAACCGGAAGCCGGAGGGCGGCATGTCGCCGCAAAAGCCGGAGCGAGTAAACAATAAGGAGCTTTGCAGTGCCCGACTCAACCCACCTCACCGATCGTTCCGCCGCGCCCGCATTCGTGTCGCGCGGAAAGATCCTCATGATGGCGATCATCGCCGGCGCGGTGATCACCAACATTTACTGCACGCAGCCGATCCTACCGCTGATCGCGGCGGGCCTGCGCGTCGACGTGACGACGGTCGACCTGGTCGCTGCGGCGGCACTGCTCGGTTTTTCGAGCGGGCTCGCATTGCTGCTGCCGCTCGGCGATCGGTTCGACCGCCGCAAGCTCGTGCTGATCCAGATCGCGCTCGCGTGCGTGTTCGGCGTCGCCGCGGCCGTCGCGCCCGGCATCTGGTCGCTCGTCGGGGCGTCGTTTGGTCTCGGCATCGTCAGCTGCGTTCCGCAGCAACTGGTGCCGTTCGCCGCCGTCATGTCGCGGCCGAGCGAGCGCGGGCGGAACGTCGGCACCGTCGTGAGCGGGATCATGATCGGCATCCTGGCCGGACGTACGGTCGCCGGCGTGATCGGCGCGGCGTATGGATGGCGCGCGGTGTACGGCGCCGAAGCGGCCTTCATGGTGCCGGTCTGGATCGCGGCCGCGGCGCTGCTGCCGCGCGGCGTGCCGTCGACAAACCTCTCCTATGGACGTCTGCTCGCCTCGCTGTGGCCGCTTGCGCGCGACAATCGTCCAATTCGCGAATCGATGCTGATCCAGGCTTTGCTGTGGGCGTGTTTCAACGCGTTCTGGGTCAATCTCGCGGCGCTTCTCGCGAGCGGACCGTGGCATCTCGGCAGCGCGTGGGCGGGCGGTTTCGGCGTAATTGGCGCGGCCGGCGCGTTCGCCGCTTCACTCGGCGGCAATGCGACCGATCGCGTCGGGTTCCGCAAGGTGATCGGCGCCAGTATCGGCATCGTCACGCTCGCGTATCTGTTGCTGTCGGGCGCGGCGAGCTCGCTGACGCTGTTGATCGTCGGCGTGATCGTGCTCGATATCGGCGTGCAGTCCGGCCTTGTATCGAATCAGACGCGCGCTTTTGCCGTCGATCCGAAAGCTCAGGGGCGCATCAATAGCCTTTATATGACGGCCACGTTTTTCGGCGGTGCGGTCGGCGCGACGCTTAGCGGCTGGCTGATGGCGCGCTATGGCTGGACCGGCATCGTCGTATTCGGCATCGCGCTCGGCGTGCTCGCCGCCGCGATTCACTGGATCGGCGCGAATCGGGGAACGGTAGTCGATGTAGAGGCAACCCCCGATTGATCGCGTGTTACCGCCTGGTTCGAAGGTCGTTGACTGCAGAGGTGAATCATGAAGGTCGCGATGAAAACTGTCGTCCGTAAAGATGATGCTCCGACGATCGTGCATGCGATGAAGTCGGTCGATCCCGACGCGAAAGTCGAAGTCGACGTCGTCATCCGAAGCCGCTTCGCCGGATCGGATCGCCGCGCCGTTGGATGGCCCGGATGCGATCCATGCTGGCCCGTGGATGAACCTTTTGTCCAGGCAAGCCGCGGCGATTGTCGTCAGAATCCAGAGGACCAGTTTGACGCGAGTCAGGTATGAGCAAAAACCCGAAAACTGCCGTACAGGAAATTCATGAAGCACCGTCTGCCGGTGAATCGATGTCGGGTGCCGACATCATCTTGCGCGTGCTCAGCGAACAGGGCGTCGATACCGTGTTCGGCTATAGCGGCGGTGCAATCCTGCCGACCTACGACGCTGTGTTCCGTTTCAACGAACTGCATGCACACGATCCGGCACGGCAGATCAACCTCGTCGTACCGGCCAACGAACAGGCTGCGGGCTTCATGGCCGCGGGCTATGCGCGCGCGAGCGGCAAGGTCGGCGTTTTCATGGTCACGTCCGGCCCCGGCGCGACCAACGCGGTGACGCCGATCGCCGACTGCAACGGCGATTCGGTGCCGGTCGTGCTGATCTGCGGACAGGTGCCGCGCGGCGCGATCGGCAGCGATGCATTCCAGGAGGCGCCGGTGTTCAACATCATGTCGGCGTGCGCGAAGCAGGTGTTTCTCGTCACCGATCCGGACAAACTCGAACAGACACTGCGCACTGCATTCGAAGTCGCGCGCACCGGACGGCCCGGCCCCGTCGTCGTCGATGTGCCGAAAGATATCCAGAACTGGACCGGTAGGTGGCAGGGGCAGGGCACGCTCGCGTTTCGCGGCTACTCCGATCGTCTTCGCAAGGTGGCCAAAGGCGCGCATCTCGACCACGGCAAGCGCGCGGAGTTTTTCGATTTGCTCGCGCAAAGCCGGCGTCCGCTGCTGTATGTCGGCGGCGGCATCATCACAGCTGGGGCGACCCGGGAGCTGCGGCAGTTCGCCGAGCGTTACCGGATTCCCGTGGTGCATTCGTTGATGGGGCTCGGCACGATATCGGTAAAACACGAACTGGGCCTTGGCATGCTCGGCATGCACGGGGCAGCCTGTGCGAACTATGCAGTAGAGGATTGCGATTTTCTGATCGCGGTGGGCGCACGGTTCGACGACCGCGTCGCCGGCGGCCGCCCCCACGCCTTTGCGCCGCGAGCGCGCTACGTCGCGCACATCGATATCGACGAGGCCGAAATCAACAAGGTGAAACGCGCGCATTGGGCCCATGTCGGCGATGCGAAGAACGCGTTGCTATCGTTGATGGACTACGATGCACAGTTCGAGGCTCCGGCGGCGTGGCTCGACCATATTGGCGAACTGAAGCGGCATTACGGCATGAACTACGAGCGCAACAGCCCGCTGATCCAGCCGCAGTTCGTCGTCGAAAAGCTCAGCGAGATCACCGGCGGCCGGGCCATCGTGACTACCGGCGTGGGGCAGCACCAGATGTGGGCTGCGCAGTTCTTCGACTTCGTCGAGCCGCGAAGCTTTCTGAGTTCGGGCAGCATGGGGACGATGGGCTTCGGGCTGCCCGCGGCGATCGGCGCGCAGATAGGGCGCCCGGATGCCCTCGTGATCGACATCGACGGCGATGGCAGCATGCGGATGAATATCGGCGACCTCGAGACCGCGACCACGTATGGCGTTCCAATCAAGGTGCTGTTGCTCAACAACGTCGGTGACGGGATGATCCGGCAGTGGCAGCGTCTCTTTTATGACGGACGCTTATGCGTGAGCGACAAGTCACTTCATCGGAAGGACTTCGTGATGGCGGCCAAGGCCGACGGGTTCGAGTTTGCGCAGCGCGTCGAGTCGATCGCCGAATTGGAAGGCAAGCTCCGAGCTTTCGTCGGATTCCCCGGACCGGCTTTTCTCGAAGTGATGATCGACCAGAACGCCGATGTGTTTCCGATGGTCGGGCCGGGACAAAGCTATGCGGAGATGATCACCG
The DNA here is from genome assembly GCF_040965775.1 of Paraburkholderia sp. BR10954. Taxonomy (NCBI): domain Bacteria; kingdom Pseudomonadati; phylum Pseudomonadota; class Betaproteobacteria; order Burkholderiales; family Burkholderiaceae; genus Paraburkholderia; species Paraburkholderia sp. BR10954. The sequence goes on along the minus strand of NZ_JBFRCK010000034.1, from coordinate 74,904 downwards.
GGCCTTTCATCCCCTCTCGCAATGAGCAGGAAGCTGGCGGCAAGCACGCGGTGCGTCAGGCGGCGTCGGATATGTTCTAAGTGAAGTGAGCCGGCTTTGGGCCGGCTCACGAGGCGCTTCGAGTCGCGACTTGCGGGGCGCGAAGCGGGAAGGGCATCAATTGCGTGTGGTGCGGGCCGCTCAGGCGCGCGGAATCTTAGCAATGGCGACACTTTCGACCGCAGCGTTGGCGGCAACCTCGCTATGCGAAAACGCCGAGCGCGCATGGGCCGCCTTGTCGGCGACCACGGCGGCGAACGCCTCCAAAACGCCGCCGACCACGGCGGGCTGATCGTAGAAGCCATCGGCTGAACTCGCGTGCATGCGCAATGGGCAAGCGAACACGACCGCTACCTGTCGTCCCTCGGATTGCCTGCAACGGCGGAGCCATTCCAGCAAACGCAGATCAGCGATGACGCTCGCGAATTCGGCCAGGCTGTGGATGGCAGCCAGCTCGCTAGGGGAAGCATCCTTAACTCGTTTCACATCGCGCTGAAGTTCAAGGCTGTCTGGATAGTGTCAACTTGCGTGCGTTCTTGCCTGCGGTTACTGGCAAGACCGGTGGCAGATTAATTACGTCCTACGCCGGTCCGCTCCATTACGCGGCGGAATAGTGTCTATGACGCCGCGTCTATAGAGCGATCATTCTGGCTAGCCTAATGTAGTCCAACAGCGACGGTTCGGAAGGCACGGTGTACGGCCAAATCCCGAGCGTTCTCCATTGCGGGTGACCAGTAGGTCTGCCCGATACCGGGAAAAGTGAAATGTCCTACGCGCAATTACCACCGCAAGCGGCGCCGCGCGGACTCGAGCGCGAGTCCGCAGCGTGCATCATTCCACGACGATATCCGCACGCGGAAGATTTGCGAAATGACGATTCGCGAGCAGGACATTCGCGTGCAATCGAGCCCATGACGTATAACGGTTCGCGAACCTCCGCCGCAAACAAGCCCGATTTCCCCAATCTGATGTTCGCCCCCGATTACCCGGTCCATTCCGATCGGGACCGAAACTCATAGCGTTCCGACGAAGCGCGCTTCAGACGCTTTGCGGTGCTTGTGCTTACAGCACACGCACACGCCCGGTTCGCATCGCCGGGCTGGTGCGTGAGGCGCACGGCCTCTCACAAGCACTTCATTCGCAGTCCAACTCAGAGCAATACATCTAAAGCGCCGTGCGTTGCCTGACGAGCGCGAAGGGAAAGCCATGCCCTTTTTCGAGTATCGCGGCTTGCGTCGGTGTGTCAGCGTCCCGCTCATCGCGGGCGCCGCGGTTGCATCATGCTGCCGGGTCGCAACCGTCCATGCAACCGAGGGCGGGGGGAACAACTATCCGGTCGGCGTGAACACACTGCTGCCGGGCATTCAGCCCGCCCCAGGCAATCACTTGTATGTCTACCTGCAAGACTACGAAGCGACCACGCTGGCAGGAAACAACGGCGACCCATCGAGCAGCGTATCGGATTTTTCGCTTCATGCGCAGGCATTGGCATTCCGCTTGTCGCACGTGTGGCGGGACGTGACGCTGTTCGGTGCGACGCTCGAGTCGAGGACCAACATCCCGTTCGTCAATCTCGACGTGCACTTCGACGCGCACACGCCAAAAGGTCGGGTATACAAGAGCGGGCATGCGACGGGGCTGTCCGATCTGACGCTCGGACCGCTTTTCCTCGGCTGGCATATCGGCAACCTGCATCAGGTGATTGGCCTCGAATTCTTTGTCCCGACAGGCAGCTACGACCCGGGCCGGATCGTCAATCCCGGCCGCAACTACTATTCGATGCAGCCGAATTACGCGGTCACATGGTTGCCGACGCCGAATATCGAATTCAGCGCGCGAGCGCTTTACAGCGTGAACTCGGTCAATCACGCTACCGATTATCACTCCGGCAATGAATTCATCGTCGACTACAACGCCGGTTATCGCTTCACGCCGATGTGGCAGGTCGGCGTGAGCGGGTATTTCTACAAGCAGACGACGGACGATTTACAACACGGCGTTCCGGTCAACGGCAATGGCAACCGCGGACAGGCGTTGGGCGTGGGCCCGTCGATCGCATACGGCAATCGCAAGTTTTCCGTCGCACTCAAGTACCAGCGCGAAATGATGGTCCGCAACCGGCCAGAAGGAAACCGCGTCTGGCTGCAGATGTATATGCCGTTTCAATAGTAGATGTGCGATCGAAGCCTCGTCGTCGATCCGCATCGCATGAGGAGAGACGAGCTTCATTCCACGACGGAATAGTGTCCATGACCCGACATGCGTAGTACTGAACATATCGACGCGGTACTGTAGATAACAGAAAGACACACGACGCGTTCACGATGCGACGAATGCAATAAGTGTCCATGATTTGCGCGTTGTTTGCCGATGCATCCATCACTGACCTGATAAGGAGTCGCTTCGCACATGAGTACAACGAATTACACCAACGCGGAGCCGCGCGCGTGCTCCAGTTGTGAATATCCAATCAATCCCAACACGGAGGTGACACCATGTCCGTCGCGCTAATCACTGGAGCAAGCCGAGGTATCGGCGCAGCCATTGCGGCCGCCTTGGGCAGGCAAGGCTACAAGGTCGTCGTCAATCATCGCAACAGCGCGGCTCAGGCCGATGACGTGGTCGCCACGATCGCTGCGGCCGGCGGTGAAGCCATCGCGATTAAAGCCGACGTCACCCGGCCTGACGACGTCGCCGCGATGGTGGAGCACGTGAACGAGCGCTGGGGCGGAGTCGACGTCCTCGTGCACAACGCGCTGACGCCGTATGACGTGACCTCGTTCGCCGACCTGAGCTGGGAGCAGCTTGGCGGAAAGCTGGATACGGAACTGCACGCCGCCTTTCTGGCGACCAAGGCCGTGGTTCCGGGCATGATGACCCGGAGGCATGGCCGGCTCATCTATCTGAGTGCGCTGCTGTCACGTCGGCCGCGCAACGGGATGATCACGCTCGGCACCGCGAAGGCGGCTCTCGACCAGTTTGTGCGCTATGTCGCGCTTGAATTGGCGCCGCACGGCATTACCGCCAATCTCGTCGCGCCGACCACCGTCGAAGGTGCGACCTCGGCAGGCCTGATTTCCGCGGAGCGCCTGAAGGCGATCGCGGCATCGATACCGATGGGCCGGCTCGCGCATCCGACGGAAGTGGCCGATACGGTCGTCTACCTCGCAAGCGAAGCGTCGGGCTTCACCACCGGGCACTACCTTCCCGTCAGCGGCGGCTTTGGAATTGAGTAAGCACGGCAGGTCGCCGAATCGGATCCACGGCCTCGCGAAACACACTTTCAATTGCATCTGATTGTCCTGACAGGAGATTCACATGACGAAGCTCTCGATCGACCTGACTTATGTTGGTGCGGGTATTCACGAAGAACTGGTCGCGCATGTCGCTGATCAGGAGGGATATTTCGAAGATGAAGGCGTTCACGTCGCGTTGCGTGACGGCGCCGTCTGGAAAACCGAGCGCGTGCGCGCCGGCGCAACCATCGGTCTGGGCCGCGCTTTATTGTCGCGGATGACCGACGGCATCAAATGGACGGCGCTGAGCGTCAATACGCACCAACCGCTGTTCTGGTTCGTCGGCGCTAATGGCGTGCGGTCGATGGAACAGCTGCGTGGCCGCCGTCTGGCCGTGCACGGGGCGCGCACCGCGCCGGGGGTGTTCGCGCGGATCGTGTTGCGCAAGCACGGGCTGGATCCCGATCGCGACGTCGAGTGCGTCGAGCGAATCCCCGGCGACTACCAGATGGATTTGCGGCGTCTGCGCGACGGAACGATCGACGCGGCTTACGTGGGCAGCACGTTGTCGGCAGAACAGGTGGCACGCGAAGAAGGCTTTTCGGTGTTGGCCTGGGTCGGCGATCACTTCCAGATCCCCACCGTGGGGCTCGCGGTTGACCCTTCGCGCATCGCACTCGACGACCCGGCGCTGCAAGCGCTGGTACGCGCGTACAAACGATCGCTGAAAACGATCGCCGAACAGCCGAGCCTCGCGGTCGAACATATCGCGTCGATGTTGGGGCGACTCACGCGCAGCGAAGCGGAACAACACTACGAACGCTACATCCGGCCGCATTTCACCTCCGATGGCCGGGTCGATCTCGCGCTTGCGAAACAGGGGGTGGCAGCGGTCGCCGCCGAACTGGGGCTCGCCACGAAAGGGGCCGACGAGATGTACCTGGCGACGTTGTAATCGGGTAGTCAAGTCAATCGGGTCGAGTTGGAGAAGGTGTCGAAGTACTTCGCCACTTACCTTCTCGTCCCGGGTTCGCGGGCGCGATGCGCTTCCGTGGCGTTTGGAAACGCAGCCCCCGCACAACGTTGGATTTGGAGACCGCGTCATGCCTAACACGCAGAAAAGACGAGAGCTGGCATCCGACTCTGCCATCGCCACGCTGCAGCCGAATCTGCCGGCGACGACGGTGGCGGACGTGAGCGCGACCGATTTCAGGCAGGCGCTGTCCAGCGCGATCACGCCGGTCACGATTCTCGCCACCGATGGGCCCAACGGAAGGGCGGGTGTGACCTGCTCGGCCGTTTGCTCCGTATGCGACACGCCGCCGACCGTGCTCGCCTGTGTGAACCGCAAAAGCTTCGCCAATGGCGTAATCAAGGCGAATGGCGTACTCACGCTCAACTGGCTCGGAGCCGAACAGAGCGAACTTTCGCAGCTCTTCGCCGGCGTCGGTGCCGCCTCCATGCAGGAACGGTTTGCCGGCAGCGAGTGGGGAACCCTCGCGAGCGGTGCGCCGTATTGCAAACAGGCGCTGATGACGCTCGATTGCCATCTCGTCGATGCGATCGAGTTCGGCACGCATAGCCTGTTGTTCGCTCGCGTGATCGCGACGATTCAGTCGGACGACGGCCGGCCGCTTGCTTACTATCAGCGCGCCTATGTAACGACTCACCCCGCCACCTGTTAATCAGCGGTCTCTTCACTTCATTACGCAAAAGGAATAGTCATGATCCGAACCGGTCGCCAATACCTCGAATCCCTGAATGACGGGCGTCAAGTCTGGGTGGGAAACGAAAAGATCGACAACGTCGCCACGCATCCGAAAACGCGCGATTATGCGCAGCGTCACGCGGATTTTTACGACCTGCATCATCGTGAGGATTTGCAGGACGTCCTGACCTACGTCGACGAGAACGGCGGGCGCCATTCGATGCAATGGTACGGACATCACAATAAGGATCAACTACGGCGCAAGCGGAAGTATCACGAAACGGTGATGCGGGAAATGGCCGGTGCGTCGTTTCCGCGTAGTCCGGACGTGAACAACTACGTGCTGCAGACTTACCTCGACGATCCAGTGCCGTGGGAGAAGCAATCGATCGGCGCGGACGGCCATATCAAGGCAAAGAACATCGTCGATTTCGTCAACTTCGCGAAAGACCACGATTTCAATTGCGCGCCGCAATTCGTCGATCCGCAAATGGACCGCTCGAATCCTGACGCACAGGCACGCTCGCCGGGCCTTCAGATCGTCGAGAAGAACGAAAAAGGCATCGTCGTCAACGGCATCAAGGCGATCGGCACGGGCGTCGCATTCGCCGACTGGATTCATATCGGCGTGTTCTTCCGGCCTGGCATACCCGGTGAGCAGGTTATTTTCGCGGCTACGCCGGTCAATACGAAGGGGGTGACGATCGTCTGCCGGGAAGGCCTCGCGAAGGAGGACTCGATAGAACATCCGCTCGCATCGCAGGGGGATGAACTGGACGGCATGACGCTTTTCGAAAACGTATTCATTCCGTGGTCACACGTGTTTCACATCGGCAATCCCGAGCATGCGAAGCTCTATCCGCAACGGGTTTTTGACTGGCTCCACTACCATGCACTGGTACGTCAGATGGTGCGCGCGGAGTTGATGGCGGGTCTTGCTGTGCTGATCACCGAGCATATCGGAACCAGCAAGATTCCCGCGGTGATGACGCGGGTCGCGAAGCTGATCGGGTTCCATCAGGCGATGCTCGCGCACGTGATCGCGGCGGAAGAACTCGGGTTTCATACGCCGGGGGGGCACTACAAGCCGAATATTCTCATCTACGACTTTGGACGCGCACTGTATCTTGAGCACTTCTCGGCGATGATCTACGAGCTCGTCGACCTGTGCGGGCGCAGTGCGCTGATCTTCGCGAGCGAGAAGCAGTGGAACGATGCGACGCTCAAGCCGTGGTTCGAGCGCCTGAACAGCGGCCCGGTCGGCAACCCGCACGACCGCCTGAAGATAGGCCGAGTGATCCGCGACCTGTTCCTGACGGACTGGGGCAGCCGTCTGTTCGTGTTCGAAAACTTCAATGGCACGCCGCTGCAAGCGATTCGCACGCTGACGATGCAGCGCGCCGAGTTCTCCGGCTCGGGCCCGTACGCGAAGCTCGCCCGGCGCGTCTGCGGAATCGAGTCCGAAATCGACGACGACAGCGACTACAAGGCGACCGCGGACTACGCGAAGGCGCTCGATTCGGCGCGGCATCAGGAGTCGCTGGCATTGAGCGGCACCATGGCCATCTGAATAGTCAACGGCTCGGATCAACGTGTGACTCGAGCGGCGGGCGATGCGAGTACCGTGCATGAGCACAGTACCGTTCTTCTCAACAACGGGAGTCTTGAATGCTAGTCATCTCCGATCCACGCGAATTCAGACTATCGGGGTCGGTGGTGTCGATCGGCATGTTCGATGGGGTCCATCACGGACACCGACATGTGCTGCAGAAGTTGCGGGAACGAGGTGCGGTCTCGTCGCTTCCTACGGTGGTGGTCACGTTCGATCCTCATCCGCTCGCCACCCTGCGTCCCGCCGCCTGTCCCGCGTTCCTGTCCACGCTCGAAGGTCGGATGTCGCTGCTCGCATCCACAGGCCGCGTCGACTATTGCGTGGTGCTGCGGTTCGATCGGGCTCGCAGCGAAGAGTCCGCGGACGATTTCGTCGAGCAAACGCTGGCGGGCAGACTGGGCATCCGCTCACTCGTCGTCGGCGAGAACTTTGCGTGCGGCAGCGGGCGACGGGGCGATATCGAGTATCTGAGTGCGCTCGGCGGCCGACTCGGCTTCGAGGTCGTTCCGGTGCCGTTGCAACTCGATTCGCGCATCGCGGGTGGCGCGCATTGCTCGTCGAGCGAGACCAGACGTTTGATCCAGCGAGGCGATATCGTCGCGGCCAATGCGATGCTGGCCCGTCCGCACGAGTTGCCCGGCACCGTGCACGGCCTGCTCGCGGCGCCTTGCCATGCAATCGACTTGACCGTGCCCGGTGACATGTGTTCACCCCCCGCCGGAAACTACGCCGGCACGGTGAAAAAGCAGGGCGCGTCGCCATGGACCAGCGCGATCCTGCAGGTACGCGAGCAACAACCCGGCCGCGGTGGCCGCGCGGTTCGCGTGCTGGCCGCGAGAACCACGAAGATCGTCATCGGTGACGCAATGACCGTTAGGTTCCTCGATCGAACCAGCGTGACTGCGAGCCGCGTTGCGGTCGGCACGACAGCCGATCCAAAGTAATTGAGGTGACTACTATCATGAACGAGTTCGTTTATACGAGCCATGCTCAGCGCGTCGTATTTGGTGCCGGAGCTTTGAGCCGGCTGGAAGCGGAAGTCGAGCGGCTGCGCGCCCATCGCGCATTGATACTCGCGACTCCCGATCAGCGCGAGGACGCCGAGCGCGTTGCGGCACTTCTCGGCGCGCGCGTAGCTGGCGTGTTTGCGAAAGCGGCCATGCATGTGCCTATCGAAGTTGCCCGCGAGGCACGCGAGGTGGCGCGCCGTCTCGACGCTGACTGTGCGATCGCCATCGGTGGAGGATCAACGACAGGACTCGGAAAGGCCATTGCATTGGAGTCGGACTTCCCGATCCTCGCTATTCCGACGACTTACGCCGGCTCTGAAATGACACCGATCTACGGCATCACCGAAGCGGGTTTAAAAAAGACCGGCCGCGACAGTCGCGTGATACCGAGGACAGTGATTTACGATCCCGAGCTCACGTATTCGTTGCCGGTATCGCTGAGCGTGAGCAGCGCGATCAATGCGATTGCTCATGCGGCTGAAGGCCTTTACGCGGTGGACGCAAATCCGATCACGGATCTGGTCGCGGGCGAGGGCATCGCCGCGATCGGACGGGCACTGCCGCTACTGACTCTCGATGCCGACGATGCGAACGTACGGCGCGCACGCGCGGATGCGCTGTATGGCGCATGGCTGTGCGGATCGGTGTTGGGGGCGGTGACAATGTCGCTGCACCATAAGCTTTGCCATACGCTCGGCGGAAGCTTCGACCTGCCGCACGCGCAGACGCACGCGATCATCTTGCCGCACGCACTGGCCTACAACGCGAAGGCCGCCACACGTGCGATGGGGCGGATCGCGAGCGCGCTTTATGGCGTCAGCGCACCGCAAGCCGTGTTCGACCTCGCGGAAAAGAACGGCGCACGGCTGGCGCTGAAAGACATCGGCATGAAAGAGTCGGACCTCGACAAGGCGAGCGCGATCGCGCTGCAGAATCAGTATCCGAATCCCAGGGCGCTAGAAAAGTCGGCGATCAGGCAATTGCTACAGGACGCCTACGAAGGCGTGCGGCCGAGTATGTGACACGGCGAGTTCAGCAAGCGGTGTGACATAGGCTTTCGCATCGCTCGATTAGCGTTATCCACGCAACTTCCTCCGGAGCCAAACATGCGCAATCTCGACGAACACACTGTCACGGACGCAGTGCTCGATCTGCTGGCCGCTACGCCGGATCCCCGTTTGAAGTTCGTCCTCACGAGCCTCATTACTCATTTGCACGATTTCGCTCGCGACGTCGAACTGACCGAAGCCGAATTGCGCGCTGGGATCGAATTTCTGACCCGGACCGGGCACAAGTGCGACGACAAACGTCAGGAATTCATCCTGTTGAGCGACGTGCTGGGATTGTCGATGCTGACCGTCGCGATGAACAACAGGAAGCCGCGAGGTTGCACGGAATCGACGGTGTTCGGCCCATTCCACGTGGACGGCGCGCCCGAGTACGCAAATGGCGCGGACATCGCCAATGGGGCATCGGGCGAACCTTGCATCGTGCGTGGCACGGTGAAGAACCTCGACGGCGTACCGGTGGCGGGTGCGCGGATCGAAGTGTGGCAGGCCGACGCCGCGGGTAATTACGACGTTCAGTACCCGAATCTCGACATCCATCAGGCGAGAGGCGTGCTCAGCTCACGGGAGGACGGCAGCTTCGAATTTCGTACCGTGCTCGCCGTCGCCTACCCGATTCCGGACGATGGCCCGGTCGGGGAACTGCTGCGCGCGACTGCGCGACACCCGTGGCGACCTGCGCACCTTCATTTCATGATCAACGCAAAGAACTATCAGACCCTCGTCACGCATGTGTTCCGCGAAGGGGATCGCTATCTGGATTCCGATGCCGTATTCGGCGTGAGAGAAACGCTGGTGGCGGAGTGGGTCAAACAGCCGGACGGTGGCTACACACTAGACTACGATTTTGTGCTGAACTCAGTGAACTGAGCCAGGCGGTGCACATATCGTGTGTGCCGCAGCCGTAGCAAAGATCTTGCGACGCCCGCGGATTCCGATGCGAACTTCCATCCGGATTCGCGTTCGGGTTTCCATTCGATCCCGCCGTGGCGGAATGCAGTTCAGCACCGCGTCGAAAAGAGCTTGCGAAAGGTATTGCGAAGCCACTGGTTGCCGGGCTCGAGGTGACATCGATCGTGCCAGTACTGGGCGATTTCGAGCCTGGGCAGCTCGATCGGCGGCTCAACCAGTTGCAGATCGAGATCGCGGCACATTGCAACCGCGAGGCTTCGCGGCACGGTCGCGATAACATCCGAGTGTTTCGCTATCAGCGCCGCCGACGTAAAGACCGGAACCCGACACACGATGTTCCGGCTCGGTACCTCGGACTCGATGAGCCGCTCTACGGCCAGGTGTTCGTGACCGGTGCCCAGTGCGGACACGAGTGCATGCTTCTCCGCGATGAAATCCGCTTTGCTCGGATGACTGCCGATGCGCGGGTGGTCCCTGCGCGTTACGCTCACATAGGACTCGGTCCACAGCGGGACGCGCCGGATACCCATCGTCAGCGAAGGGAAGGAGCCGATCGCGAGGTCGACGAGACCCGATTCGAGCCACAGATTTAGATGTTGCGCATCGCAGGGAATCGACTGCACGCAGATGCCGGGTGCTTCCGCCGCGAGATAGTTCAGAAGTGCCGGGAAGATCTTGATTGCCCCCGCATCGACCAGAAAGAAACTGAATTTGCGTGTCGACATCTTCGGATCGAATGATGCGTACTCGGAGCGAAGAGCGCGAAAGTTCTTGAGTATCGACCTCACGGGTTCCGACAGCTCGAGCGCTTTGGGCGTCGGCTCCATGCGCAATCCCACACGCACGAACAGCGGGTCGCCAAAATACAGTCGCAGCCGCGCGAGCGTCTTGCTCAACGCGGGCTGCGAAAGGTTGAGCACGCGCGCGGCTTTGGTGAGGCTGTGTTCGGTCAGCAGGACATCGAATACTTGCAGATGGTGAAGATCGAGTTCGAGGTCGCTCTCACTCTTTTGAGGAATGGTGTGCATGCAGAAGCAGCCCTATCAATCTCTGATTGGCCACTGTAGCCGATTCAGAAATCGCTGCCACTCGGCGTTATCACCGACGTCGTGCGTGCTTTTCAAAGCGCGCCAATCGCCAAATCCTGCCGCCGTGGAGTGTACCGTGGCGAGCACGCATGGTTCTGTGATTATTCGAAATATCTGGAACGAACGGCCGATACCGCACGCACGCATCCCGGAGCTGAAGATCGCCGTTTCGGATCACTGTGAACGGGCCGGTGTCGGCAGGCTGGCGTCGACCAACCACCGAGCCGAGCGCGCAGTCATGCGATAGGCTACCCTGTCAGGTGTCGAAGTAATGAAAATGGTCAGGAAAATGGCAGATGAAAGACGCGGGCATTAGTGGACTGTGTCGAGCAATCCTATTCGCCGATTATATAAGTGATCCTGATCTTCCAGGAATCGCGTCGTCACAATATTCTTATCGCGACACAACCCCTGTCCATTGTTTGCGTTCTCGGGGGCAACATGCCTGGCCTTTTCCCGAGCCGCATAGCAAATTGACGACTACCATGGAACACATCAGCCCGGACCTGTGCGAGCAATCGCCGTGCTTATTGACCCCCATACTCCGCGTTTATGCGGTCGAGTTCGCCCGATTGGCGTGCCTGCTCAAGCTCCTGCTTAACCTGGGCCCGGGTCTTTCCCATTGGAGCGCCAGCGTCACTCCTCGTGGCGGGCACACCACCCACAGAATTTGCCGAAGCCACGCTAGGATTTGTGGGCTGTGTTGCGGGCGCCATATCCTGCGCCTGGACATATCCGAACGCAATAACCGCGGCGATTGCTACCACGACTTTTGGCGATTTCATATCTATGTACTCCATGAAGTTCGATAGGTTTGGTTTTCTGACTCGCGGCCCAATCAACGCGTGGTCATTGAAATTTCCGCGTGCGGGTCAGGCCTGCGTTGGCGACATAGGGCGAGCTAGCTGCCCTGAAAGATATCGCATGAAAGGCCCACTGTGCACGGCGCACCGTTTCTGGCTTTGCCGCTGCCGCTGCTTCCACCGGGCTGGGGTCCATAGCCCGGGTCAGTGGTGTGGTCCATAGCCGTGGCCGGCTGAGCAGTTGTCATGGGCTGCTGCGCAGACGACGGGTCGGTTGCGCCCGGCGGTTGCATTTGCTGCGACTGGGCGGCGCCGGTCGCACCGAGCAGGTACACCGCACTGACTACACCTATAAGTTGCACTTTCATCTCGTCACCTCTTTTTCGTCAATGGGTTGCAAAAAGCACGATCCTCGAATAACAAGGAAATTGGCATCCCGTGTAGCGTGCGAAAGTTGCAATAGACCTTTTCTCGCTACTTGCCGATTCTTTTTCGCTCCATCAGATGCCAAACAGCGTCGTCTCCAACGACGTTTAGCCGAGCAAGTGCGAAGTTGGCTTGTGGCACCGTTTGCGCGCAAAGCCTGACCTATTCGATGACTACGTGGGCGAGGCTGGGACCGGGCGGGGCAGAGGGGGTGCGCAACAAGTGTGCTGGCGAAAGGACGTTGTCAAGTCATTGACCAATAAGAACCTTGCTGCATCTATGTTATAGAACACTAAGGTCGCGATTGACAGCGGAATCGACAATCGGCAAATCAGGGACGACAGTTGCGCCTAGTCGTTCGCACCGCTAGGCGCGCCAAAGGGTGCTTTGCGGTTTGTAAGTGGTCGAGACGGCGACGCGCCTACCAGCATCGATCCGCGATGGTCTTTGAAGACAGTCCACGCTCAATCGTGCATGAAGTCCGAAAATTCTTCGATCAGATGTGCCAACGGTCGGGTCTCCTGTTGTGGCTGCTCCAGGCAATCGAGAAAACGCGGCCATGATCTGGCCGTTGAAACGAATCGCTGACGAGACCAGCGACAATGGCGAATCCGCTGGCGTCGACACTGAAGGCGTACCCAGCGATCAGCGGCAGCCTCTACGTCCTGTGCGACGAACGTGAATTCACTGATATCGAAGTATTGGGCGCGACAACGAGGAGTTCAGCGGCGATCTGTCGAAGTGCCGCGCGCGCAAAACCCCGTTCGGAACAATGCGCAAGAAAACGCTCACGCTCCTCTGGCCATGATCCATCCCGATAGCGACCCAACGCTTGCGGATAGCTATAGATGCCTCAAAGATGATCCACGTTCCCATTTCGCGACCCGGTACTGCAACGCTCCGGCGATGACGATTTGCCATGATGAGTTGCGGGCGGCGCCCGCGCCGGGCAGCCGCCACTCTTTTGGCACGAGGGCCGAGTCTCAGTGACGCTTGCTCAACTTCTCCAGCAATGCCTTTGCGGCCGGCCCCGACGATGCGGGATTCTGCCCGGTGAGCAGCAGCCCGTCTTCGAGCACATACGGCTGCCAGTCGGGGCCCTTCGAAAAGTTTCCGCCCTTCGCCTTGAGCTCGTCTTCAACGAGGAACGGGACCACCTTGGTGAGCCCAACCGCTTCCTCTTCGCTGTTCGTAAAGCCGGTGACCGACTTGCCGTTGACGAGCGGCTTGCCATCCGGACCCTTCACGTGTCGCAGAACCCCGGGCGCGTGGCAGACGAGATCGACGGGCTTCCCGGCTGCGATCGTGCGCTCGATAAGCCCGATGGAGTCAGGGTCTTCCGCGAGATCCCAGAGTGGACCATGGCCGCCGGGGTAGAACACGGCGTCGAATTCGTCATGGGCGACATCCTTGAGCTTTGCCGTGTTGCCCAGATCCGCCACCGCAGCCGGGTCGGCTTCGAAGCGACGTGTCAGGTCAGTCTGAAAGTCCGGCTCGTTGCTCTTGGGGTCTAGTGGAGGCTTGCCACCCTTGGGCGACGCGAGCACGATCTGCGCGCCGGCGTCCTTGAACACGTAGTAGGGCGCGGCGAGTTCCTCGAGCCAGAACCCGGTCTTGCGTCCCGTATTGCCCAATTCGTCGTGCGAAGTCAAAACCATCAGAATCTTCACGATGCTCTCCTTGAATGCATTTTCACAACTTCCGGTTGCAGAGAATTCCGGTCGACGCGCTTGGCGCGCCGAATCAGATTGCCGATCCCCCATCAGCCCAAAGCAGCAAGATGAATCATGGCGTTCACGTTCACGGGAAGGACAGGCGTTCGGGTAGAGGACCGGTAGATGATATCGCCGCGACGGATCGCTTTGCCGCTCACCGCGCACATGCCGGCCCGGCGTGCCTTTGCGCAGACCCAGATTTGATAGCCGTAGTGGCACTAGGCGGAGCACCAGCGCAACACAATGGTTCGGGGGGAGAGGCGCTCGAGCAGCGTAACGACGGCTGCGCAGGGTGCGTCGATCGTAGCGTCGCGCCCTTTGCCGCACCTTCCGTCATTGCGGTGGCCCGGCGATGCGCGCACTGGGTGCGGGTTCGGTGGAGCTGAGGCTCTGTGCGCGTGATTCCGCCGCGCCCAGCCTGTCGAGTAGCAGGAGTGTCTGCTCCCATGGGTCCGGGCGTGAGGCGTGATTGTTGCCAGCCATTGCCGCCACGTTCGCGCGGCTATTGCGCGAACGTGTTCGAAGTCCCTCGTCCGTGTTCATGCGAGGCCTCAGATGAAAATTGATAGCGCCACAATGCAACCGGTGCAATTGCGCGCGAAGCTCGCTCTCGAGCGGGCCGCGCGCGTTTACTTGATGAGTCCCTTCTGTCGTCGATAGACGTCGGTAGGCAGGCCACCCCATCCCCAGTTTTCCGTTGGCACTTCTTCGATGACGACGAAGGTCGCCTCCAGCGGTTTGTTCAGCACGTCAAGCATGAGCTGGCTCACGCCCTTGATAAGCTGGGCCTTTTCTTCCGCGGTGACGGAATCCGTGCCGGGCCGTGTGCCCTCGCGTGTAACCTGAATTGTGACGATCGGCATTTCGCTTTCCTTAATGTTGATCTTTGCAAGGCGCGCCGGCGAACGGCGCTCCTCGTCTGTCCGGCGGAGCCAGTGGAGCGCAGCGCGCTTTAGTGGCCGGCGACCTGACCGCCGTCGACGTGAAGGATTTCGCCCGTCACGAATGGCGCCGAGTCGAGATAGAGAATGGCGTTCACGATGTCGTTCATCTCGCCCATATGTCCCATCGGATGCAGCGCGCCGAGCGCGGCGTGGGTTTCGGGCGCGTGCATCGGCGACTTGATGATGCCGGGCGAAACCGTGTTGGCGCGAATGCCGCGCCTGGCATACTCGATAGCCAGCGAGCGCGTTGCGGCGGCGAGACCGCCCTTGCTCAGCGAGGCCAGCACCGACGGCACGCCGTCGATCGCGTGATCGACGAGCGTCGTCGTGATCGTGACGACGTGCCCGCGCTCGCGCTTTTCCATCTCCGCAATTGCGAGCCGCGTGATATGAAAGAACCCCGCGAGATTGGTAGCGGTCACCGTCGCGTAATCCTCAGCCGTGTATTGGGTGAACGGCTTTGCCAAAAAAATGCCGGCATTGTTGATGAGCGTATCGATGCGGCCAAAGCGCGACACGGCCGTTTCGATGACACGGCGACCCGTGGCCGGGTCGGCGATATCGCCGGCCACTGCAACTAGATTGCCATCGTCAGTCTGTTTGATGTTGCGCGACGTTGCGACCACCTGGTGGCCGAGAGCGCGGAATGCCTTGGCGGTTTCCGCGCCGATACCTTGCGATGCGCCAGTGATCACGACGACTTTGGGGGATTGACTCATCTAAACCTCGAAATAGGTTGGACTATCTTTCTGATCGGGCTTGCTGTTCCGATGACGACAAATTTACGCATCTACGCCTCCGGCGTGAATACGGGACGTGGACAAACAGTTGTGAGTCGCAGGAACAAATGGCAGCAAGCCGGGCGCGATGACGCGCAGTGAAAAAGCCATACGAACGACGCTTACTTTGCTTGGGATCAGGCTAGCTTCCATGCGACTGCATCAACAACGTTCTGGCGATTGTTCCCGCCGCACGTTCGTCGAGCGGGTTCGCGTCGACATGGCGTGGAAACTCCTGGAGGACCCTGATTCGCCGCTCAAGACGCTAGCATTTAAATGCGGCGCTTTCATCGCGCCCCGCATATGCGCATGGCGTTGCCTCGGGGGGCTGAGCATCACGCCAAAAGAACTTCGCGTGCGATTCCGGGGGAGGGACGAGTGCATAACGACGATTCCCGGTCCGAGTTGGGTACCGAGAACTCAGTATGACGGCCGACGTGTCGCGTGAATGAATAAGCGGCTGTAGATATTGGGCATTGTTTCGCAGCGTTTCAGTAACGAAGGACATGAAAGACCGAATTTTTCGGCTCGTCCCGCGCCGCTTGAGATGAAGCAGGTTGACCGGCGTTGATTCCTGCTCGTATGACCGAAAAGTGGGCACCAGATTTCCGCGGTTGCGAAACTCCGGTAACGGAAACGCAAATGTGGCTGACCAGATCGCGCGCATGCGTGGGTTCTCCATGCTCGGCGAAATAAGCGGGAGCCGCGAAGGTTTGCCGCCGCATGGAGCCGAAACGCCCCCAAATGTGGACGATTCTTCGAGATGACCGATACTTATGGCGATATCCACGCCTTCCTCAAGCAGGCGTGTGAGACGATCTGGGCAAACCGCGTTCACGCTGACTGCTCAGCGGAAGTGCGGGCTTTCAGAGTCTGCAACCCTCGAGTCTGGCCACTTGGGCGCCCGGGCAGTTCGTCGTCGGCCCTTTCACGACGGCCCCTCTTCAAAGGCAGTCGCCTGAAAGAAGCGGCGCAGCTGCGTGAGGCGCAACAACAGGAGGCTGCGATCGCCTACGAGGAGACGGTGCTGGGCGCGTGGCAGGAGGTGGACGACGCGCTCGTAACCTACGAGGCCGAACAGCGCCGCCGCGACCGGCTGGCGCAGGCCGTGACCATCAACGAGCGCGCGCTCTCGGTCGCGCAGTAGCAAACCTCGAATAGCGCAGAGCCACGGCGGCCACGAATCTTATTACGCTTTGTAAAGCGCTGCGAGCGGGATGGCAGTCGACCTATGGCGGGTAATCCATCGCTCGATGTCCATTGTTCAGGTCAATCGATGACTTCGCTGCGCCGGCAATGGCGCAAAGACGGGCGCGCGCGCAAAATCATCTGCGAATGAAAATCGCATCATGACAGGAGCGTCCGCCGTGGATCTCGCTGGATATGAGCTGGAGCCGCTGCGCGACGACGGCGATTTTTCACTGTATCGCGCCCGCAAACCCAGCCATCCCGTCTCGGTGCTCGCGCTAGTCGCCACGCGTGCGGACCTGGCGGGCGTGAAGCGCCTCGAGCGCGAATACGGGTTTGCCGCGTTGCTCGATTCGAGCTGGGCGGCGCGGCCTCTCGCGTTCTACCGGCACAGAGAGCCGCCCATGCTCGTGCTCGACGACGACGGCGGCGAGCCGCTCAGTCGCTCGCTTGCGGGCCCGTTCGAACTCGCGCGCCTGTTGCGCATCGCGGTCAATCTGGCGAAGGTGGTGGGCCACGTGCATCGATGTGGCCTCGTTCATAAAGACATCAAGCCGGCGAACGTGCTCGTCGACAGTAGCGGCAACGTGCGGCTCACCGGCTTCGGCATTGCTTCGCAACTGCCGCACGAACATCAGCCGCCCCCACCGCCCGAGATCGTGGCCGGAAGCTTCGCGTATATGGCGCCTGAGCAGACCGGACGCATGAACCGTTCGATCGACACGCGCAGCGATCTCTATTCTTTCGGCGTCACGCTTTACGAAATGCTCACCGGGTCGCTGCCGTTCAAGGCCTCGGACGCGATGGAGTGGATTCATTGCCATATCGCGCGCAAGCCCACGCCGCCCCGTGCATTGCGCGACGCGATTCCGCAGGCGCTCGACGGCATCGTGCTGAAGCTGCTTTCGAAGGCCGCCGAAGACCGGTATCAGACTGCGGCGGGATTGGAGGCCGATTTGCGCTCATGCCTCACAGCATGGGAAGCGCAGCATCGCATCGACCCCTTCCCGCTGGGGGAGCACGACGCGTCCGACCAGTTGCTGATCCCCGAGAAGCTGTACGGGCGCGAGGCGGAAATCGAGGCACTGACCACCGCGTTCGATCGCGTGGTGGGCAGCGGGTCGGTCGAACTGGTGCTGATCTCGGGCTATCCAGGCATCGGCAAGTCGTCGGTCGTGAACGAGCTGCACAGGGTGTTGGTCCCGCCGCGCGGTCTCTTCGCGTCCGGCAAGTTCGACCAGTACCGGAGCGGCATTCCGTACGTGCCTTTCGCGCAAGCCTTCCAGAGCCTCGTGCGCAACCTGCTGAGCAAACGGGAAGCCGAGGTCGAGCCGTGGCGGCGCGCATTGATGGAAGCGCTCGGGCCCAACGGGCAACTCATCGTGAATCTGATTCCCGAGCTTGCGCTCATCATCGGTGAGCAGCCGGCCGCACCGACGCTGCCACCTCAAGACGCGCAAAATCGCTTCCAGATAGTATTTCGACGTTTTCTCGGCGTATTTGCGCGGCCAGAGCACCCACTCGCCTTGTTTATCGACGACCTGCAGTGGGTGGATACGGCGACGCTCGATCTGCTCGCGCATCTCGCCACGCATCCGGACGTGCGGCACGTTCTGCTGGTCGGCGCCTATCGGGACAATGAGGTCGACGCTTCGCACCCATTTGCCCGCACGCTCGAGTCGATTGCCCAGGCCGAAGGCAGAGTGCGGCAAATCGAGCTTGCACCGCTCACGAGGGACAGCGTGGCACACCTCGTGGCGGATGCACTTCACTGTGACCGCGCGAACGCCGCACCGCTCGCGCAGCTGGCGCATGAGAAAAGCGGCGGCAATCCGTTCTTCACGATCCAGTTTCTGACCGCGCTCGCCGATGAAGGCCTGCTCACATTCGACCCGCGCGCGGCGAAATGGCGTTGGGAACTGCCGCGCATTCGCGCAAAAGGCTACACCGAGAACGTCGCCGATCTGATGGCGACCAGGTTGAGCCGGCTGCCGCCCGCCGCGCGCGACGCACTAGGCCAGTTGGCGTGCCTGGGCAATGTTGCCGAAGTCGCCGCGCTGACCTGGGTTCGAGGCGGCTCCGAAGAGAAGATGCACGCTGACCTGTGGGAAGCCGTGCGAGCGGGCCTGGTGTTTCGCGAGGCCAATGTCTATGTATTCGCGCACGATCGGGTGCAGGAGGCAGCGTACGCTCTCATTCCCGCCGACGAGCGTGCCGCCGCGCAACTGCGCATTGGCCGTGCGCTGGTGTCGCGCACGCCGCCGGATGCACTCGAAGATGCGATTTTCGATATCGTCAATCATCTCAATCGCGGCGCGGCGCTGATCGTGGACAAAACGGAGCGTGAGCAGGCCGTTGCCTTGAACCTCATCGCGGGAAGGCGGGCCATGCGTTCGACGGCCTACGTGGCCGCGCGCGACTATCTGGCGCAAGCCGTGGCGTTGCTGTCGCCCGATGCGTGGACGCGGCGCTACGAGAGCACGTTCGAACTCTATCTTGCGTTAGCGGAGTGCGAATATCTGGTGGGCGATTTTGCAAAAGCGGATGCCCTGGCGGACATGATGCTTGCCGCGGCGCACTCCAGTCTTGACCGCGCAAAGGTCTACAGCCTGCGCATCGAGTTGTATCAGCTCGCCGGAAGATATGACGAAAGCTTCGCGGTCGCGCTCGTCGCGCTTCGCGGCTTCGGTGTCTGCTTTCCTGACACCGACCAGGAGATTCAGGCGGCGTTCCATACCGCCTTGCACGACGTCCGCGTCAATCAGGCCGGCCGCTCCATCGGCGAACTGGTTGACGCGCCGGTGGCGACGGACCCTGCGATCCACGCGATCGTCAATCTGCTCCTGCAGGCGATGAACTGCGCTTTTGCGGCGCGGCCCGCGTTTTATCCGCTCATCGCGCTAAAGGCGGTCAATCTGTCCTTGCAGCACGGCAATACCGAGAACTCCAGTTTTGCGTTCGGCAATTACGCGCTCATCCTGGTTTCGCTGATCGGCGACATCCCAACTGCGGTTCAGGTTTCGGAGATGTCGCTGAAGCTAAACGAGAAGTTCGGTAATCGGCACCTCAATGGGAAACTGCTGCACCTGTATGGCGCTCATGTCAATTTCTGGCGCCGCCACATCGCCGAGAATCTTCCGGTGCTGGAACGGGCGACAGCCGAATGTATGGAAGCGGGCGATTTCGTTTTTGCCGGCAACGTGGCGTTCAACGCGGTTTGGCAGGCGCTCGAGAGCGGGGCCGCGCTCGAAGACGTGCAGGCGATAGCGGAAAGGTACGCGGCGCTCATGCGGCAGAGCCACAACGACGCGGTCTACGAACTGATTCGCGTCGAACGGCAATGCGTCATCAGTCTGCGGGGACGGACCGCCAAAGCTTTCGATCTGAATGACGAGACCTTCGACGAAACCGCCTGTTTCGAGTCGATCGTCAAGTCGAATTTCGGTTGTGCCATTGGCGTCTATCGAATCATCAAAGTCATTCTTGCGTTTCTCGAAGGCCGTTACGCCGATGCGCTGAAGGCCGCGCAGCGGGCACAGGCAGTACTTAGTCCGGTGATGGCGCTGGCGATTGAGCCGACCTTTCACTTTTTTCATATGCTGACGCTGACGGCGCTTTATCCCCAGTCCTCCGCCGAGCAGCAGAGGATTTACAAACGCACGCTGGCCGAGGCACTCGAGAAGTTTGAAATCTGGGCCGCACACTGTCCGGAGAACTATCAGAACCGCCATGCGTTGCTCGGCGCGGAATTCGCGCGTCTGGAAGGGCGCGATCTCGACGCGATGCACCTGTACGAGCAGGCCATTCGCTCCGCTCGCGAGAATGGCTTTGCGCATCACGAAGGCCTCGCCAGCGAACTTGCCGGCCGCTTCTATTTGCGCATGGGTCTCGCGACCAGCGCCGAAGGCCATTTGCGCAATGCGCGCCGATGCTTCGTCGCATGGGGCGCGCAAAGCAAGATCGTGCAGCTCGACGGCGAATTCCCGCGTCTGGCCGATCTCGAAGGCAGCACGCTGACCTCGACGCTCAGCTTCGGTTGGCGTCAGTTCGACGCCGCAACGCTGCTCAAGGCATCCCACGCACTTTCCAGCGAGATCGA
The DNA here is from genome assembly GCF_040965775.1 of Paraburkholderia sp. BR10954. Classification (NCBI taxonomy): domain Bacteria; kingdom Pseudomonadati; phylum Pseudomonadota; class Betaproteobacteria; order Burkholderiales; family Burkholderiaceae; genus Paraburkholderia; species Paraburkholderia sp. BR10954. The sequence goes on along the minus strand of NZ_JBFRCK010000034.1, from coordinate 54,278 downwards.
ACTGAAGAGCCTGGTCGAGCGCCTGATGACGATCGCGCTGGAAACCGCAGGCGCCGACCGTGGTCTGCTGATCATGCCCGAGCAGCCAGACGGCTACCGCGTCGAGGCGGAAGCGCGTATCGACGGCAACGGAATCGAGGTGAAGCGTTTGCCGGATAGCGGCTGCGCGACACCGGCCGCGCTGCTGCGTTACGTCATGCACACGGGCAAGCGCGTCATCATCGACGATGCCGTGACATCCGGTCTTTTTCCTGAAGACGGGTATCTGGCGAGCGGAGCCACGCGGTCCGTCTTCTGCCTGCCGCTCGTCAGACAGGGAAAACTCAGTGGGTTGCTGTATCTGGAGAACACCGAGACTTCGCACGTGTTCACCGCACGCCGCTCCGCACTGCTCGATTTGCTCGCGTCGCAGGCTGCCATTTCTCTGGAGAACACTCGTCTGTATGCCGATCTTCAGGAACGCGAAGCAAAGGTGCGGCGTCTGGTGGATTCCAATATCATCGGCATCCACATCTGGGACTTGGAAGGCAATGTCGTCGACGCCAACGATGCGTTTCTGCGCATCGTGGGTTATTCCGCCGAAGATCTCCGATCCGGGCGGATTCGCTGGCCCGACCTCACTCCGCCGGAATGGCACGAACGCGATGAACATGTGAGGGCCGAATTGACGGCCACGGGTAGCGCCAAACCATTCGAGAAGGAATATTTTCGCAAGGACGGCAGCCGGGTGCCCGTTATGGTTGGCGCAGCGGCATTCGGCGACCGCGAGGGGCAGGGCGTCGCGTTCATCCTGGACCTGACCGGGCAGAAGCGTGCGCAACAGGATGTGCGCGACAGCGAACGACGCTACCGCGAACTTCAGACGGTGTTGGCGCATTCGAACCGCGTGGCGACGATGGGTCAGCTATCGGCGTCGATCGCGCATGAAGTGAAGCAGCCGATCACCGCGATCGCGGCGTATGCGAGCGCGGCCTTGCGCTGGCTCGCGGCCCGCCCACCGAATTTCGACGAAGCGCGTCTCGCGCTGACCCGGATCATCGCGGACAGCGACCGCGCCAATGGCATTGTCGACAGGACCCGCGCTTACTTCAAGAAAGAGCCGCTGCGCACCGATGGGCTCGATGTCAACGACATGATTCAGGAACTGATCGCGCTCGTGCGCGGCGAAGCCGGCAAGTCCAGGGTTGAACTCACGGTGGAGCTTACCGAGGAGTTGCCGCGCGTTCAGGGCGACCGGGTGCAACTGCAGCAGGTCATGCTCAATCTGATGATCAACGCCCTCGAAGCGATGAGCGAAATGAAAACCGGCGAGCGCACGTTACTTGTCCGCACGGACAGGGCCGGCGAAAACGAACTTTGCATTACCGTGCAGGATTCTGGGCCGGGTCTCGGCGCCGGCAATCCGGAGGACGTATTCGAGGCTTTTTTCACGACCAAGTCCGACGGTCTGGGCATGGGATTGCCCATTTGCCGCTCGATCGTGCAAAGCCACGGCGGGCGCTTATGGGTGACGCCGAACGACCCCGTTGGCGCCCGCTTTCATTTCACGCTTCCCGCACAAGGCAACGCCTCGCCGCCAGTCCGTGTTTAGCGCCGCATCGCCACGCCATTCGACTCTTCGGATAGCGAAGACTTCCGCTTGGTCGCCCTGGCCGGAAACGAGCCCGGAATGTCCCGAAACCGTCGCAGCTAGCACCTCAGTCGGCAGCCGTAAAACATAGACTGTTCTCGTCGGTGGTCAATGACTGTCGATCCCGGCGGGGAGTCATGCAGATGCCCGGCCACTTGACTTGATGCGCGCTGCAATGCGGACTCTTTTCGATCCATGCGCAGCGCTGGACCTGTAAAGGATGGACGTATGAGCGAAGCAAACCAGGGCGCGGTGCGCCAACTGGAACATTTCATCGACGGTGAATACACCGCTGGCGCGAGCGGCCGATTCAACGACGTGTACGATCCCGCCCACGGCCGCGTTTCAGCGCGCGTGCCGGTTGCCAATACCACTGAAGTTGCCGCCGCCGTCGCGGCCGCAAAGACCGCCTTTGGGGCCTGGAGCGAAACCCCGCCGCTCAAGCGCGCACGCTTGATGTTCAGGTTCAAGGAGCTGCTAGAGGCACACCTGGACGAAATCGCCGAACTCATTACACGCGACCACGGGAAGCTGCTCTCGGACGCCAGGGGCGAGGTGATGCGCGGCATCGAAATCGTTGAATTCGCGTGCGGCATTCCGAACCTGCTCAAGACCGATTTCACCGATCAAAGCAGCAGCGGCATCGACAGCTGGAATTTGCGTCAGCCCCTGGGCGTGATTGCCGGCGTCACACCGTTCAATTTTCCGGTGGTGGTGCCGTGCTGGATGTTCGTCATGGCCGCCGCGACCGGCAATACATTCATCCTCAAGCCTTCGGAGCGCACGCCGTCGTCGTCGATCCGGCTGGCGGAACTCTTCATCGAGGCGGGTTTTCCCAAAGGTGTTTTCAACGTGGTGAATGGCGACAAGGGCACCGTCGACGCGCTGATTCAGCATCCCGACGTAGCAGCGATGTCCGTCGTCGCCTCCACGCCGGTGGCCGAATATATCTACGCGGAGGGCGCCAAACGCGGCAAGCGCGTGCAGGCGCTGGGCAGCGCGAAGAATCATCTCGTCGTGATGCCCGACGCCAATCTCGATCAAGCCGTCGATGCGCTGATCAACTCGGCATACGGCTCAGCGGGCGAGCGGTGCATGGCGACTTCGGTCGCGGTGGCGGTAGGGCGCATCGGCGACGAACTGGTCGAGCGTCTTGCCACGCGCGTGCGCGCGCTGCGCATCGGTTCGGGCATGGAGCCCGATCTGGACATGGGGCCGCTTATCAGTGCCGCACATCGCACCAAGGTGCGGAGCTATATCGATGCGGGCGTCGAGGCTGGCGCGAAGCTCGTCGTGGACGGGCGTGGCCATACCGTGGCGGGGCACGAAGAGGGCTTCTTCCTCGGCGGCACGCTCTTCGACAACGTGCAGCCGAATATGAAAATCTACCGGGAAGAAATCTTCGGGCCGGTGCTTTCGGTGGTGCGCGTCCCGGATCTCGCCAGTGCAATCGAACTTGTCAACGCGCACGAACTGGGCAATTGCGTCACCCTGTTCACAGCGGATGGCGCAGCGGCGCGCACGTTCACCAGGAAGATTCAGATCGGCATGGTGGGCATCAACGTGCCGAGTCCAGTGCCGTCGGCGTGGCATTCGTTCGGAGGCTGGAAGCGCTCGCTGTTCGGCGATCATCACGCCTACGGCGAGGAAGCCGTACGCTTCTACACGCGCTACAAGAGCGTGACGCAGCGCTGGCCCGACAGCATCGACAAGGGCGCTGAATTCGCCATGCCCGCGTCGAAGTGAGCGAAGCGCGGCGTGAATACGCCGCGCGCTCGAAGTTGGCCGGCCGGGCATGGCCGGCTACCACTCGCTTTTGTACGGGTGCACCCCTGGGCCATTGGAAGGCGTCCAGGAGCTAAAGCCAAGTTGGTTATCGGCTAAGTGGGTGTGATCTTCTGAACCCATTGGCTGCGCCAACCGGGCGCCTCAAAGGGATCCGAAAAATATTGAGTTTCGTGCACGACCTTGCCGTCATGGAACTTCATGATGCTCACGGTGAAAGCAGATCGCCCCTGGTATGTGATGGTGTACTCGGTCACCCAGAGATTGCCTTCTCCCTGCATTCGTCTGACCTTGAAACCGGACGGCCTGTCGGGGTGATGTCCGCGTAGGGCCTGCAAATTCCTGCGCCCATGGATGCGTTCGCCCGATTGGGGATAGTCACAGATCGCGTCGTCGGCGTAGATGTCATGTTCGGCTTCGAGATCGCCGGCCGCCGACGCTTGCCAGTGCGCATGCAGCGCTTCACGTATGTTCGCGTGTTGCATGAGAAACCTCCGGGATAAAGTACGGCAGTACTTCGCTGTGCAATTCGTCCAATACGTCGGCATACGGGCGAGGCGTGACTTTCGGATTCAGCGCGACGTGGCTGACGCCCGCTTCTCGTGCCTGCTCGAGAAAGTATCTGAGCGAGCGGCTGCCGATGACGAATCCGCCCTTGATGGCGCGGAACGGGTAGTCAGGCCTTGGGTGCAGATAGAGGTAGCCGCCAAACGCAATCGGCTTGAAGGCTTCGCGGCCCATCGACTGAGCGACGTGCTCGTTCCAGCCGCGCACGAATGCATCGAGCGCGTCGGGGCCGGGCACGAAGCCGAGGTAACCGTCCATATGCGCCGCGATCCATTCGAGACTCTGCTGCGCCCGTCCAACCGCAATCGCCGGGATGCGTCCGTACTGCGGCTTGGGCAGCATGTCGAGCGTGCCATCCGATTTGCCGAAGCGGAGTGAGGAGAACACAGGAAAGGGTTGCTCGCCGACCGTGCGGTAGGTCTGGAAGGCGTCGCGAAACCGCTCGCCGCGCGTATCGAAGTCGATGCCGAAAACAGGATACTCGGCGGGCCGATCTCCCGACGACATGCCCAACAGCAGCCTTCCATTCGTCAACTGGTCGAGCGAATTCGCCTGCTTGGCCAGCAAGAGCGGGTCGCGCATCGGCAAGACGATGCCGGTCGTGCCGAGCGCGACCTCGCTCGTCACTGCCGCAAGGCTGGCGATATACACCAGCGGTTCGAAAATCTGCCCGGCGTCGCCATACGCGGGGTCGTAGAACGGGATGTCGCGCATCCACAGCGCGGCCACACCCATCGACTCGGCGCGCTGCGCCACGGCGACATGATCGCGCATGGTCGGGAAAGGCGAGTCCGGATGCGTTTCGAGCGGCAGGATGAGTCCCACCGTGAGCGCGCCCTCGCGAAACACCCGGCGCCACGCGGGCTGCTCCGCAAGCGCGGGTTCGATGGGCGCGGAAGCCTTGATGGCGGTGATTGCTGACATATCCATTGCGACTCGCCTTGCGTTTTCCCTATTGCGAGCCAAGATTACGCACGAACGACGCTGACAGAAACCGCCTGCGATGAACAACAGTTGATACTCGCGCGCAATAACGCGGGGAATTCAAGCGGTGGACATGCGCGCCTCGAGGCGCCGCGACATGAAGTCGAGAAACGCGCGCAGCTTCAACGGCCGGGGCGCTTGCCCCGCATGCACCGGATTGACGGGGCTTTGATTACGCCGTGTAAAGAGTGAATTGAGGCGCCCCTGGTTGGTGGCAGTGGACGTTGATCCTATAGTTGTCCAGACTGGTTCCCCATACAGAGAGGTGGAAAATGAAGTTCGCGATGAAAACTGAGATCCGCAAGGACGATCTTCCGACAATCGTGCATGCGATGAAGTCCGTGGATGCCGATGCGAAGGTCGATGTCGATATTGGCGCACAAACCGTGAGCGTCGATTCGTGGTTGATGCCAGAAGAGTTTCTCGTGGCGTTCTACGACGAGGACTTGGACGTAGGCATTGCCGAATGGTAGGGGCAGCCGACGGTCAGCCGCGGTGTTTCGTTTAACGAACTGCCACGCCGATGAGCCCGAGCGTCGGATCACCCTCGTCGTACCCGCCAACGAACCGACCGCCGGTTTCATCGCTGCGGGTACGCGGGCGCGAGTGGAAAGCTCGGCGCGTTCATGGTGACGTCGGGTCCCGGCGCGACCCATGCCGTGACACCGATTGCCGATTGCCGATTGCAATGGCGATTCGGTCCCGATGATCCTGATTTGCGGAAGGTGCCGCGGGTCGCGATTCTCGACGATCGCGTCGCCGGCGGCCGCCCTCAGGCATTTGCGCCGCGAGCGCACCACGATGCGCATATCGCATTCAGCCGCGGTTCGTGGTGGAAAAGTTTCGTTCCATCGAGGGACCGCGACCAGTCCGGGGGCACGCGCGCAGGTGATCAACCGGCTTCCGACATGTTCCAGCCCGGTACAAGCGCGCGGGCTCGCTCGTGAGTCGCATTGCGTCTTTCCGCCAAGTAACAAAAGATGTTCTGGCTACTGCGTTTATCGAGTCAGACCGCAACCCTATAGTCATTGCGATGGCTGGGAGCGATGCGGGGCATGGGGTCCTGCGGTCCCCGCGTTGTCTCTTCATTTGGGCGAGCAAGAATGAAACTGATCTATGTCGGCGATCCGATGTGTTCGTGGTGCTATGGCTTTGGCAAGGAGCTCTCAGCGCTCGTCGCGCGCGTGCCGGATCTGAAACTGGAAATCGTGGTCGGCGGCATTCGCGCGGGCGCGACCGATGTTCTCGATGCAGCCGGCAAGCGTTTCCGGCTGCAGCACTGGCAACGCGTGGAAGCGCTGAGCGGCTTGCCGTTCAACCGCGAAGCGTTCATGGCGCGCGAGGGGTTCGTCTACGATACCGAGCCGGTTTGCCGTGCCGTTGTGGCGGCGCGCCGGTTCGTCAGTGGCGATGCATTGCTTTCGGTGTTTCGCGCGCTTCAGAATGGCTTCTATGTGCAGGGGTTGGATACGACCGACGCTCGCGTGTTGAGCGATATCGCAGCGACAGCGCTGGCGGCCGTAGGCGTTCAGGTGAGTGCCGACTCGTTCTACCTGGCATGGGCAGGGGTAGAAGCGAAAGAAGAGACGCAGCGCGATTTTGCGCGCGCGCGGGCGCTTGGCGTCGCGTCGTTTCCGACCTTGCTGCTTGAAGAGCAAGGTCGGATGTACGCCGTGAATTCGGGCTACGCGAGCGTCAACACCCTCGAAGAAAGATTCAACCAGATCGAGCGGCTGGTTGCCTGATCGCGTTTGATCCTGGGTTGTTCGAAACGGGCTGCGCAAGCGATTGCACAGCCCGTTTCGAATTGCGGACCGGGCGGAAATCAATAAGGAGCGGACTGCAACGAACAATAGCAACGAAATCGTCGAACTCGTCCAGCACTATTTCGACGCCATCCGGCGAGGGATGTAAAGCCACTGAGAATGGTGTTCGATGCGCACGCGATCGTGGCGGGGGGAGGTGAATGGCCGGCCCTGCTACAAGACGATGGACGAGTATCTTGCGGGTGTTGCAAACAGGCCATCGCCGGCCGAATTGGGCGAGCCGGTCGAAACGGAACTGCCGATGCTCGATGTTTAGAAAAACATCGCGGCGGCGAAACTGCGCGTACGCATGCTGCGTTTCAATCACTACAATCACTTGTCGAACATCCGCCAGCGCGACGCACGGCTCGTCATTACGAAGACGCTAACCCACGTGGCATGAGCGGCTGCCGCGCGCCTGCGCCCCGACGAGCCATCAAGTCTCGGAGCGCGGGCGTTGCTCGAGCGCTTAGTGACCGGCGCTCTGGCCGCCGTCCACGTGCAGGATTTCGCCCGTCACGAACGGCGCCGAGTCGAGATAGAGGATCGCATTGACGATGTCGCTCATTTCCCCCATGCGACCGATCGGATGCATCGCGCCAAGCGTGGCGTGCGTTTCGGGAGCATGCATCGGTGACTTGATCACCCCGGGCGAAACCGCGTTGGCACGGATTCCCGCACGCGCATATTCGATTGCGAGCGAGCGCGTCGCAGCGTTCAGACCGCCCTTGGTGAGCGACGCAAGAACTGACGGTACTTTGCTGTTGGCCTTGTCGGCAAGCGTGGTGGTGACGTTGACCACGTGCCCGCTGCCGTGCTTCTGCATAGCTTCGATCGCATATTACGTGACATGGAAGAAGCCGTTCAGGTTGACGTTCAGGATCGCGGCGTAGTCGTCGGCGGTGTACTGCGTGAAGGGCTTCGCAATGAAAATGCCCGCGTTATTGACGAGCGTATCGACACGACCGAAGTGCTCGATGGCGGCGTTCACCACGCGGCGAGCCGTGGCAGCATCGCCGATATCGCCGGCCACGGCGACATAGTCGGCTTCAGCAGCCGGTGTGATGGAACGGGCCGTGGCGACCACGCGATGGCCCTGCGCGCGGAAGGCCTTGACGGTTTCAGCGCCGATGCCTTGCGATGCCCCGGTGACGATGATGATCCTGGAAGTGCTCATTGTGTATCTCGCAGTAAGGGTAAGTCGGCCAGACGGCCGTTCGAATCGACGGATCCGGTGAAGGAGCACTGTAGGCGCATCGGTTGCTCATGCGAACACACACCATGGACAAAGAGTCTTGCGTCATGAGAACAAATCGCGGCGGGCTGACGTCGCTGCGCACGCGGCGATCACTCAGGCGGCGACCTCGGTCGGGTGGCACTGTTGGCGGTATTGCCGGGGGGTAAGCTCGAGGAGCCTTTGAAACACCATGCGCATGTGAGCGGCGTTATGAAAGCCACAATCGAACGCGACGGTTTTCATCGGAATGTTGCGTTCCTCCAGGAGCTTCTTTGCCGCACCGACACGGACCTGATCCACGAATGCAGAAGGGGTCGTGTGGAGATGCTTCGCGAAAATCCTGGATAGCGTGCGCCGGCTTACATGGACCGCGCCGGCGAGTTGCTCTATCGAAAGGACATCGGACAGATGGTCGTCGATATGGCGTTGTACTCTTCCGATAATCGCGCTTTCATCGCCTGGCGTGGCAATGCAAGGATTGCGTTCGTAGGGCTCGCTGTGCAGATTGGCGCCAAGACGTCTTGCCACCTGTTCGGCGAGCGTCTGGCCCCAGTCTTGCGAGACGAGAGAGAGGCCAAGGTCGAGTCCGGCAGTCGCGCCGCCAGATGAAATCAGGCGTCCGTCGCGGATCAGAATCTTGTCGGGACGTATCCGGGCGCGCGGGAATTCGCCGGCCATCTGGCTCGCGTCGGCCCAATTCGCAACGATCTCCTTGCCATCGAGCAGACCTGCGCGCCCCAGCAGCCATGCGCCGTTGCAAACGCAGCCGTATCGCTTCGATTCGAGTGCGCGTCGCCGCAGCCAGTCCAGAAAATCCTGCTTCGGCCGGACGTGAGTTGGGTGAAAGGCGCCTGTCACCAGCAGAACATCGAGGTTTGCGCGAAAGTCCACGTAAGCCCACGGCACGCACAGTTGCATTGCGTTCGAACAGGTCACCCCGCCTGCGTGCTCTCCGACGAGGGACACCTGATACCGACGTGACTCGCTGAGCAAACGATTCGCTTCGGCGAACACGTCGAGCACGCCTGCCACGTCCATCGCCTGAACACCATCATGCACTACAAGAGCGACTTTCATTTTGCGCACCCACTCTGACCGACGATGCCGACAGCGCGATGACCCGTTCGTAATATAGGTTAGGCGTGCAGCGCCACCCTGACCATTCTCCGAATGGCTGAAGCTGTATCTTGCCGGCATGCGGTCCCTCATACGCCGGTATGACCCGTGAAGCTCTCAGGCGTGGTGTGCCATAAGGAGCCGGGCTGACGAGTGTGATTTATGGGGGCGCCTGCTTCAAAGGAAAGCAATGCTCACAGTTTGCAAGCGGTAGCGATAAGTCTCGATATTGCTTACCATACGGCGAGCATCGGCAGCTTTACGCCGTCACGAACATTTCGAAGATCGAGCGATGACACACGATAGCGTTGGGACGCGAAGTGAACAACTACCGGACTCGCTCGTGTATGTGATCGACGACGATGAGTCTATCCGAGGCGCGCTCAACAGTCTGCTGAGGTCGGTGGGCATCGAGGTTCGAGCGTTCGCATCGGCTGACGAATTTCTCGCCGAGAAGATGCCGGATGTGCCGAGCTGTCTCATTCTCGACATTCGATTGCGAGGCGAGAGCGGTCTCACGCTTCAGCAGGAAGCTTTTAAAGAGAGCATTCGATTTCCCATCGTCTTTCTGACGGGACACGGCGATATCGGCATGACCGTCAAGGCGATGAAAGCCGGTGCTTTCGATTTTATGACAAAGCCATTCAAGGATCAGGATCTGCTCGATACGATCGCTGCGGCGCTCAAGCGCGATGGCGAACTGCGGCGCCAGGCGAAGCTCGTTGCGGGCATTCGTCAAGCCTACGATTCACTGACCTCCCGCGAGCGCGAGGTGATCGGGATGGTTGCGGAGGGTCTGTTGAACAAGCAGATTGCCGACCGCCTGTGTCTCAGCGAGGTCACGGTCAAGATCCATCGGGCGCAGGCCATGCACAAGCTCAATGCGCGCTCTGTCGCCGAGCTCATCAAGAAGTTGCAGCAAGTGCAGGCTCCTCAGAGCGCCAGATAAGCATTTGCCCATTCGTTGCGCGGTGGGTGCCTGCGTCAGCGCGCGGATCTCCCCCGGCTAATACGGACTGGCACAAGAATCATTCGAAGGTGTGATTGCTGCTCAATCGGCCGGCTTGTATTTTGCAGAAAGATTCAATCTTTCTGCATCATTTCGATGGCCACCCGACCCCAGATAAAACCAGCGCTTTCGTCTGCAATGATCGGCCTGGTGGACGACGATGAGTCCGTCAGGATGGCGCTGTCCAGTTCGCTGCGTTCGGCGAACTGGAACGTCATCGACTACGCGTCCGCGCATCATCTTCTGGGCGATACGCGCCGCTCCAAACTGAAACTCGTCGTCGCCGATATCCAGATGCCAGGCATGGATGGTTTTGCGCTACTCGAGTCGATCAAGCTGTGGAAGCGTCCTATCCCCGTCATTTTCATTACCGCGTACACAACCCCGGAAGTGCTGGAGCGCGCAAAACGTAACGGCGCCGCAGGCTTCTTCTCGAAGCCTGTGGATGACGCGGGACTTCTCGCACGGGTTAGTGAACTGCTAAAGCAATGACGTGGCCGAACGCTCTAAAATTGGGCGCTATCTGGCCTGAGGGATCTGCCGCTATGCCGGCCGCTGGTTCAGGCCATCCGGATGTATTAGACGCGCACGCGCCTGCATCAGGCGTCACATCATATTGGACGATACCGCCGCGCGGCTTACGCGATTAAGCTTGAATCGTCGACCAGAGCGAAACTTGCGAGGTGCGTGATGGACCAGCTTTACATGTTGCGTGCATTCGTCGCTGCTGCGAGGTATCAGAGTTTCAGCAAGGCCGCCGAATCGTTGAATGTGACCACCGGGTCTGTTTCAAAAGCGATCGCCAGGCTTGAAGAATGCGTCCAGACGAGAGTCTTGCTCAGGACCACGCGGTCCGTTTCCTTGACAGACGCAGCACAATCGTACTATCTGATTTGTTGCCGTTTGCTCGAAGAGCTCGACGAGGCTAACCGGCGCATTGCGATGGAGCACGAGGTCAATGGCGGAAAATTGAGCCTTGTCGTGCACCCCATGCTGGTAAACGGGGTGTTCCCACGCTTGGTGCGGCGCTATCGAGCCATCGCGCCTCATGTGAATCTGATGGTTTCCGTTCAGGATCACCCCGCGAACCTGTTCGATGGCCGTTTCGATATCGCCATTCTTCCGCCTCAGCTGGTCGAGCAGTCCACCGTAATTCGCCGGACGCTAGCGCACTCGCCTCGCATTCTCGTCGCCGCTCCGGCCTATCTCGAGCAATATGGCGCACCGGAATCCGCTGCGCAGCTCGCCAATCATTTTCTACTGATCGATCCGGAAACGAGAAAGAAAAATGCGGAGTTCATCGATCTCTATGAGGGTGTCCGGAAGGTGAGCGTTTTGCCCATGTCGTCGATGGAAGGTGACCAGCTGCTGCTTCGCGCGGCAGCGCTCGAAGGTACCGGCATTGCCACGCTGCCTGAAACCATGGTTCGCGACGACATTGATAGGGGAGATCTCGTGCACGTCCTGCCGGAATGTACGGCATCGGAAAGCAGCATTGAAATATGCCTTTTCTATGCTCATCGGGAACTGATCCCGGCACGGATCAGGATGTTCGTCGACTTCTGCACCGAGTTCTTTCGGGCTCCTGCCAGGTCGGCAGTTATTGATGCAATGCGCGTGCCGCGACCGGCCGTGCGGACCAAAGATCTCGAGATGATTTCGTGATGGCGTGTTGATGCCCCGCCCACTCGCGCCGTATTTGCGAAATGGACGCCAGCAGCCCTAACTGGGAGAGGAGATGCCCGCAATAGTGTGGGCGTATTTGAGGAGGTGGTATCGCAGCGACGCCTCATTGCGATATATACCACCACTCGTTGACGACGTCCCGTAAGCCAGCTTCTCGATACTCCCATGGAATGGAAGGATCATTCCCGAGGCTACGGGATTCTCTTGGCTATTGAAGGTGATTAATCTGCCTAGGTGTTTCCCCGGGAGGCCCCCCTCCATCACCTTGCTAGAGAGATCGAAATGAAATTGCTTACTGCTGTTCTTTTTGCATGTTCGCTGTCGGCCAGCTTCGCTGTTCACGCAGAACCCCTTGCCCCCGCGCATGCGGATGTTCAACAAGCGGCCGAGGCGGGTACGTCCGCGGCGAATACATCCGAGGCGAATACGAATCGCGCGCCGCGGCGCCGGGCTGCGGCTCCGGCCAGGGACCCTAATGCCTGTGTGGGTCCGGCGAGTTTCTGCGACCTGTTTTTTGGCAGTTGAGGTCGCTAAGGGTTGGCGCCGCGCGCATCGATTGATCGCGATCGAGCACACACAGCGGGAAAAAAGAGCGATTCACCGAGCGTGTGAATCCCCTCATCGAGGCGCGGCGACCATAGTTTCTCGTCGTTGAACTCAACCGCCGGATTGGCGCGCACAGCGTGTCCAGGCGAACGCATGACTCCGGGTTGCGACCGAGCCTGAACTTCATTCAGCCATCGGAGCGCATCGGTGCAGAATCATAAAACCTACGGCTTGCACTGACCTGCCGCGAAACCGATCGCTCCTGGTGCCGGCTCGCTTGTGGACGAGGATGGGTCGATGCTGTGGAAGAACCCAATGACCGTCTCCCTCACGAGGTTTTCGGGGGTCTTCTTACGGGCACGCGTGCGGGCGAAGGTTCATCGGCCGTATCGGCGCGACCGCGCTTCCGTGTATCACAACGTCTTTTACGGAGTTCGTGGCCCGGAGAACGAGCTTTCCATGCTGCTCCAAGCTTCGCATGACGCGCTTGGTCGGCAGCCGCAGGTTATCGCGCTTGTCGCGGAGGCACGCCTCAGGAAGACCGGCATCTTGCAGGAGTTCTGCCGTTGGCTGAACCAGTTTGAGGATGCCAGGAACTACTGGCCCGACACGCTTCCAGGCGGCGATGGCACCCAGCATGTCAATCGTATCTTCAAAGGGTATCTCTAGCCATGTTCAATATCCTCCTCGTTCCGTTGGACGGCACAGCCCAGAGTGTCCGCGTCGTCGACCTGGCCAGCCGCGTGGCGGCTCCAGGCAGGGCAACCGTACACCTTCTTTGCGTTGTCGACCCATCCTACTTTTTGCCTCCCGGTAGCGAAAGTGGCACCGCACCCGATCGCCTGAATTATCCGCCTGCACGGGCGCAGACATCTTTCGCACAAGCCGTCCTGACTGCAGCAGCCGCCCAGCTTGCCGATCGGAATCTCACCGTGGAACAGCACCTCTGCGCGGGAAATTCTCCGGCCGACGTCGTCATCGAACAAGCTCGGCTGCTGACCGCGGAGGTCATTGTGATGGGACATCACCATTTGTCGCGGCTACGCCGCTGGGCGAACCCGTCGACGAGCGGGGAGGTCATTGATCGGTCGCCGTGTGCGGTACTGATCGAGACATGGGACAAAGGCTAACCGGGGTGACTTTGATTTCCGGTCAATTCTCCGGCTAGCCGCACCCAAGCTAGCCGTGGGTTTGCCTTTGCTCGCCAAATCAAATACGTGCAAAATCAGTTGGCTGCTGTCTATCCGCCCGCGCTGCAACGCGTCAATGCTTTTGTAAACGGCGCAAAGTGCCAGATGCCGCGATAGACGCTTTTTCAGATTGGCCCGACACCGCCGCACCGCAGTTCGTCGTGTGCCTCATGATCTTACGTTGAATTGATTCCAACATCGCCGTGGTTCGTGGGCGGAGCACGATAGCCTTGGGTCCATTCCGAGGAACGAAGCGATGCGCGCACAGACGAAGGATGGTGCCATGCAGACGAACCATGGCGATACGGCAGGAGGTAGGGCAACGGTTGAAAAGGGGATGGCCGGAGTTCTGGAAAGGTTGTCAGGACGTCTTCCCGCGGTATTGATCGACTCGCTGCGAGAGCAGTGGAGGGGCCTGGATACGATCGACCGGCAGGTCGGTCAGATCGAGCGCCGGTTGCTGGAGTGGATGAAGGACGATCACTCAGCCAAAGCGATCGCAGCAATTCGTTGCGTAGGGCTACTCACTTCGACGCCGGCAGTGGCAACGATGGAACACGCCGAAGCCTTCAGATCCGGCCGCGAGTTTGCTGCATGGCTGGGTCTTGTGCCGGGCCAGACTGGCTTGGGCGGAATATCAGGCTGTGAGGACTCAGTAGGCGAGGTGACACATATCTGAGGACTTTGCTGGTTCATGGAACGCGCAGGATTATCTATCGGACCAAAGAGCCGGGGCAGTGGGTGGAGCAGATGAAACAGCGGCGTCCGTTGAACGTCGCAATCGTCGCCATGGCCACCAAGCTCGCCCGAATAGGCTGGGCGGTGCTGGCGCATCAACAGCCATACCGTGCAAATCACCGGCGCAAAAAACCTGCGTGATCCAGACGGCAGTACCTTGCTCATCTTTGAAAGTAAGCGTAAGCGGCTCGGCAGGGCCGGTCCCCGATCCTGCCCGGTCAAACGGCGGGCGGGGGCGGAGTGGCCGGATTCAGTTTGACGGCCACGTTCCAGGGAAGCAGTTAGTCGATGCGGTTGACCTTGTGGTCCGCAATATGAGTGAGCACGTATTCGAGATAGGCACGTGGGTTGATTTCGTTGAGTTCGCACGTACCGATGAGACTGTACATCGCCGCCGCACGCTCACCGCCGCTGTCGGAGCCGACGAACAGGTAGTTTTTCCTGCCCGACGCTACGCAGCGCAGGGCATTTTCCGCGAGCACGTTGCTGATCTCGGCGCGTCCGTCCTCGCAGTAGAACGTGAGTGCCGCCCAGTGGTTCAGCGAGTAGTTGATCGCGCCCGTGAGCGTGGACTTCTTCGACATCGTCGCAAGCTTTGCACTGATCGTCGATTCGAACGTGTTGAGCAGCGGTTTGCTCTTTTCCTGCCGCACAGGGAACCGCTCATCGGGTGGTTTGCCGCGAATGTCGGCTTCGATGCTGTAGAGCTCGCCAATCATCTCGAGTAGTTTCCGGGTATCTGGAGTCGGTGTACGCTCGTGAACGTCGCATATGTACTTCCTCGCGTGATCCCAGCACGCCGCTTCGTGCACGTCGCCGTTCGCATACAGGTGATCAAGCCGGCGTAGGCATCCGCCTGCAGGATTCCCTCGAAGTTGGCGAGATGCGTTTGCGGATGAATACCCTTGCGGTCCGACGAGTACGTGAACCAGACTGCCGCAGGTCCGCCGAGCCCGAGCGCCTCACCCAGCGAATGCATGTTC
This sequence comes from Paraburkholderia sp. BR10954, assembly GCF_040965775.1. Taxonomy (NCBI): domain Bacteria; kingdom Pseudomonadati; phylum Pseudomonadota; class Betaproteobacteria; order Burkholderiales; family Burkholderiaceae; genus Paraburkholderia; species Paraburkholderia sp. BR10954. The sequence continues at coordinate 39,002 of NZ_JBFRCK010000034.1, read as the reverse complement.
GTCGCGCATCTGGGGCAGAGCGGATCAGGCTCGAGTACGATCTCCTCGCGCGGCAGGTGTGGCGGGAGCGGCTCTCGCGAAGCCGATTTGCTGGCCGGCGCATTCGGTGTCCTGTCTCGCTGTTCGCGCCTCGGCAGCACCACGGCCGCCCGTCAGGTCCTCCAGCTGCGCCTCGAGCTTGTCGATCTGCGCCTTCAGGCGTTCGATCCCGTCATCTCGCGCGGCGAGTTCCTGCACCATCTTCGCGATCGATGCCTGGTGCTCAAGCAGCGATGCCTGTTGCGCGAGCACCATGGCATGAACTCGGCGACATTATCGGGCAGCGGCGCTTGATCGGGCATGCGTCGCAGTTTACGAGCCTTCCTCGCGGTTTACAACATCGAGAGTGCGGCGGTGCGTCGTGGCTGTCGCCAGTCGATGCCCTCGAGCGACATCGACAACTGTGCGCTCGTCAGATGGATCTTGCCGCCATCGGCCTGTGGCCAGATAAAACGGCCTCGCTCCAGACGCTTTGCGATCAGCCAAAGCCCGTCGTCGGTCGCCCACAGAAGCTTCACGAGATCGCCGCGGCGCCCGCGAAAAATGTACAGGTTGCCGCCCAGCGGATTCTCCTCGAGTGCCATTTGCACCTTGGCAGCCAGGCCCTGGAAGCCTCGGCGCATGGCCGTGATGCCCGCAACAAGCCAGATATGCGTACCCGTTGGCGGAGAAATCACGAGCGCAAGCTCCCCAACACTGTCCGAAGCATCTCAGCGTCGACAATACCGTCGACCTTAACCAGTGCCCGGCCGATCCGAACCTCGATTGACCCGGCCGGCGCAGCGGGCCTCACGACCTCAGACTCTGGCAGCGCAGAAGGTTCATTGACCGATGACACCTCGTTCACGATTGCCACTGGAACGAGTTGCACCGCCTCGGCTTGCTGTTCCGCCAGATATCGGCGCCGCCAGGTGAACACGAGGTTCGCGTTCAAGCCGTTCTTGCGGGCCAACCTGGAGATTGACACCCCCGGTTCGCAAGCTGCCATCGCCAGGCGACGACGGAATTCGGCACTATGGTTCGGGCGACCTTTACGGCTACCGGGCCTCTGTGTTGGCTCTGACAAAATGGTGTCCACCACTTCGAAAATGATGGACATCACTTTGATGCCGATACTTGCGGCCGTCTACAACGGCCACCGCGAGCCGCTTACTGTGCTCCTCCGAATGCTGTTTGCGTTTTCATCGTCAAGCGCTTATTTCACCTCTACGGCCAGGACGTGTCTGGCAAGGTTTTATTTCGAAAGAGGGTATCGCGTCGGCAGCTAATCGACTTCTTCACTCAGCGTTGATCCTTGGGCGCCCAAAACCGGCGACGGCCTATCCTGCCGTCACCGATTTTCAAGTTGTTGTCGGTGTCGAGCGTGACTTCGGTGTGCACGAGATACAAGCCGTGTACAACCCAAATGCGCGTCCGTGTAACTGCCGTGCGTTGCGACTTCTCGGTCGTGATGCAACGAAGCGCGCGGCGTGCGTCTGATCTGCGAGTGCTGCGCGCTCGAGATGTAATGCACGGAAAAAGAATGTCGACAACGGGGTGACGTCGAATGTGCGCGACCTGTCACGTGATGCAAGCCAGGTGGTGTTAAACGCTCGGGTGCCTCTCGCACGACAGTAACTATCCATACAAGTCGAGTGTGCAGGCGTGGCGACTGCGAAGTGAGGCAGAGGCGTGCCGAGTGCGTCTACCAGTGGCTTCAAATGCGCCGCGGTTGTCTTGCAGCGTGAATCCACGGGTGTACGGTGCTCGCCGCCGTTGAAGTCCGCGTGCATGCGTGATGCATGCGCGCAATTCCGTGTGCGTGGACGGGACGTCGAACAACAGCAGAAAAATATTTTTTGTTCCGTCCTGTTCCGCTGGATTCCGCTGTATTCCAGCCACGCCGGAAAGCACCAGCGGTGGGTGTTGACGACGTATTAACGCCTGTTCAAGATGCGATCAAGGTCGTGCGTCGGAGCCAGTCATGCCGGTTGTCAGGAGTTTCACGCGAGGGCAGTGGGAGGCGCTCGGACGCAGGCTGGATGCGCTGCCTGAAAAAGCGACAAGCGATCAGCCGCTCAAGGTAAGCGACGGCGTTGAATCCATCCAGAAACAGATCGGCACAGCGCGGGAGAAGGGATACACGCTCAGTGAACTGATCGAGGAGGCTGCACAGGAAGGCATCGCTGTATCGGTCAATTCCCTGAGATACGCGATGCGCCGTGCGGAAGGAAAAGGACGAATCCGGCGGGGCGGGAATGAGCCGGCGCGCGCCAATGCATCGGTCGCCGTACGAGGCAGGAAACCCTCACAGGCAGATGCAACACACGATAAACCGCCACGCAGCGGGACACAGCAAAAAGGCGATGGGGGCGTAACCAGGCCGGGGCAACCGGTGAGGGGCTTCCTCGGATTTTCGATCAGCCCGGACACCGAAAATCTGTAGAGGTGTGGCATGGCAACAGCAAATCCCCCCATCTATATGGTCGGCGGCAGCAAGGGTGGTGTCGGAAAGAGCGTCGTGACGCTGGCACTGATCGAGTACCTGCGACGCACGGACGTCGACGTCGTGCTGGTCGAGACGGATACGTCCAACCCGGATGTCATGAAAGCGGTTCACGGTGAGATCGAATGCGGGGCATGCGATCTGGATGACGCGAGTGGCTGGATCGATTTCGTCAATTTCTGCGACCGGCACCGGAACGCGACCGTTGTCGTCAACACGGCAGCGCGGAGCCAGACCGGCGTCGCGCAATATGGAGCAACGCTAGCCAGTACTCTCGATGAACTGGCGCGACGACTTGTTGTGCTGTGGGTGATCAACCGGCAGCGGGACAGCCTCGAATTGCTGTTCAAGTTCGGGGCGACGTTTCCGGATGCGGTGACGCATGTGGTGCGTAACGGCTATTTCGGTTCACCGGAGAAATTCACGCTGTACCGGGATTCACAACTGAGGACGGCTGTCGAGAAGCAGGGCCAGTCGCTGGATTTTCCGGACCTTGCGGATCGCGTCGCTGACGAGTTGCGTAGCCAGCGCCTGTCGATCCGCAGGGCGGCGGAGACAATGCATATCGGTGAACGGGCAGAACTGCTGCGCTGGTGCGCGCTATGCGGAACGATGTTTGCCAGGGTGACCGCCGGTGGGTAACAGACGCGGTGGACCGCCGGACGCGCTCGCCCGCCTGTTTCTCGACGTCACGGGTGAATTGCCCGACGATGCCAGTGTCCTGAGAATGCGGCGGGTGTCCGGCGTACTCAACCTGCGCGACAACGATGCACTGTGGTCCGTGCTGGTCATGCTTGAACATTACGGGCGGCTCTATGAGGCCATGCCGGAACGGATCCGGCAGGCGGGCACGGGCAGTCTCGATGCCGTGCGGGCCGAAGCACGCGCGGCGACGGATGCGCTGATGGAGCAGCATCGCGATGCGCTTGCCCGCTGCAAGGCCACGATCGAACTGGCGGAGCAAATGACCGCCGAGCACGACGCGCGCTACCGGGCTGCGGTTGCCGCGCTGAACGACGAGGCGCTGGCTACACTCACGCAGCGGGCAGCGAACCACATTGCCCGCGTTGCTGGTAACCGGCTCGTGGGGGCGACGACTGTCGCCGTACGTGAGCAGCAGAAACGGATCGATGTCGCGCTCACTCGCCACGCGGCGACTCGTGCGGGCATGCTATGGGCTGGTCGTCGGTGGGCTCATTGTGATGCTGGCGGCGGCGGGTGCGGGCGCGCTGGCCGGATGGTGGGCAGGCGTGCATTGGGGGCGGGCATAGGGCTCGCCGTCTGCCCGCACGGATTACAAGTCGTTTGTGTCACCTTCCATGAAGTCAGCGGCGTGACGAAGCACGTTTGCTGCCGTGTCGTTCTGGTCGAAGGCGATCATCGGTGCCCGGTAGCCTTCATCTTCGGCGCGGACAAGGGCCATGTCATAGTGCTGGCCTTCGTTGTATTGCAGATCGGTGGCTTCAACGAAAGTCAGGTAGAGGTCGGGAGAGCCTTCGGCATTGGTGGCGAGCACGGCCATGCGGATGCGGTTTGTCATGATGGGTTTCTCTCGTTCAGTCCGGCAGGCGGCGGATACGGGCTTGCCGCCTGCACTGTCCGGCGAGACCAACGACGACAGCGGCAATTTCATTGATGACGAAAGTGCCAACGGGTGACACACAGGTGTAGGCCCTCCCCCATCATGCCGCGACAGGTTCGCCACCTTCGGTTCGCCTGTCGCTGAAACGCAACACTAATTAGCCTAGGAACCGCAACGGAACTCAGCGTAGGTTTTGGCGTAAGTTTGTCGACAGAGGCCTGTCGGGCAAGGCCGCTACACTACTTCGACGAGAACGAATAGAGAAAATTGCGGACCTTTCTGGGTAAATCCGAAGTATTCCGCCGTCGCCCGGCAGCCTACCCGGGAGCCTGCGTTTCCGCCTGCGTGGCCTGCTGCCGCCGTCCGATCGCGATCGCGCGCTTCATCGGTTCGCTTTCCCGCACTTGCGCCACGACAAATTCAACAAATGCCGTGACGCGTGGCGGCAGATGCCTGCGAGCGGGGTAGTAGACGCAGATGTCGCTGCGCCGCTCGGCGCAACCCGGCAGTACATGCTTCAGTCTGCCGGCGTCGATCAGCGGCGCCGCGTGATGTGCGCCCAACAGGGCGATGCCACAGCCCGCGACGGCGAGTTCGGTCAAGGCCTCGGTGTCCGTCACGACGAGCCGGGAGCGAGGCTGAAGCACAATCTCGCTCGTGCGCGCCTGAAACTTCCACGTCTGAATTCGTCCGGTATTCGGCGAACGAAACGAAATAAGCTCGTGGTGCTCCAGCTCTTCGACGGACGAGGGCTCCCCATGCCGTTCAAGGTATGCCGGCGCCGCGCAGAGAATCAACGTCAACGGTGCGAGCGTTCGCGCGACCACACTCGAATCCGTATCCTTGAGCTGACCGATCGCGCAGTCATAGCCCTCCAAAATCAGGTCCACGCGGCGATTATCGAAACGCAGATCGAGCTCGATCTGGGGGAAGCGCTCCCTGAATCGGCCCAGCACGGGCAGCAGCGCCGCGCGACTGAATGCGATCGGCAACGATACCTTCACGGGTCCGCTCAACTGCGTTTCGTCGGATGACAACGTCGTGATCGCGTCCTCGATCTGCTGCGTCGGCTGCCGCACCTGCGCGTAGAGCCGCCGCCCTTGCTCGGTGACCGACAGGTGCCGCGTGGTCCGCTGAAACAGCCGGCAGCCGACCAGCGCCTCGAGCATGCCAATCTGTTTGCTCACGGCGCCGGGTGTGACCCCGAGCTGGCGGCCGGCGGCCGAGAAATTCGCCAGATCGACCGTCGCGGTAAACGTCTTCAATGCCCGCAAGAGGTCAATCGAGCTGGCTCCGTCCGCTTTCATTTTGCACCTCCGCTCACAACTGTTTTCTCTCCGGGTAGCATAGACGAGCACTGCCCCGGCGCTGAAAATGGTCTCCACTTGGCAACAGTCAGGAGGTCGATCATGGTCCAGGAATCGACGGCGCTCCCGCGGCGCAAGTGCATGCCGCGCGGTCAGCTTCTTATCGACGGCAACTGGCGTGACGCATCCGACGGATCGACCCTTTCGAGCATTGATCCGACCACCGAAGGGATGGTCGTGGAGTTCGCGAAGGCGACCGTGACGGACGCCGACGCGGCGGTCAAAGCAGCACGCAGGGCATTCGAGACGGGCGCCTGGCGGCGCATGCATCATGAAGCGCGGGCAAGAATCCTGTTTCGCGTGGCCGACCTGCTCGAAGAGCGGGCGGAAGATTTCGCGTTGCGTGAATCGATGGATATGGGCATGCCGTACCGCGATTTTGTCGACGTCATCATGCCCCACTGCGCGGGCCTTTTCCGTTTCTTCGGCGGGATCGCGATGCACGCGATGGGAGGCGCCTATCGCACGTCCTACGAACCACACATCCGTATCCTGACGCGTCGCGAACCGCTAGGCGTGGTCGCAGCGATCACGCCTTTCAATTTTCCGCTGGCGCTCACCTGCTCGAAAGTTGCGCCGGCGTTGGCAGCCGGCAACACCCTCGTGCACAAGCCGGCGTCCGATACGCCGCTGACCGCGCTCGCGCTCGCTCAGGTGATGCTCGATGCAGGGGTGCCGGAAGGCGTCTACAACCTGATCACGGGACCCGGCGGATCGCTCGGCGACGCGCTCGTGAAACACCCGCTCGTCGACAAGATCGCTTTTACCGGTTCGACCGCTGTCGGCCAGACGATTATGCGCAACGGCGCGGACACGCTGAAACACACGACGATGGAGCTCGGCGGCAAGTCGCCGAACATCGTGTTTGCAGATGCCGATGTGGATGCGGCAGTCCAGACGGCCTTCTGGGGTGTCTTCTGGAACAAGGGCGAAGTCTGCGTCGCCGGTTCACGACTGCTCGTGGAGCGGCAAGTCTACGACGAGGTCGTCGAAAAGCTGGCGCGGATGGCGCAGGCCGCCGTGCTGGGCGATCCGCTCGATCCACGCACACAGGTCGGGCCGATTGCGTCGAGGGCGGAATTCGACAAGGTGCAGCGGTACATCGATGCCGGCAAGTCATCGACGGCCCGCCTCGTAGCCGGTGGCGGCACCCGCCGGATCAACGGCAAGGGGCTCTTCATCGAGCCCACGGTGTTCGCCGACGCGACGAGCGATATGGCCATCAGCCGCGAGGAGATTTTCGGACCGGTGCTGCCGGACATTCCGTTCCAAGGCGAACAGGAGGCCGTGCGCATCGCGAATGACACGCCGTATGGGCTCGCCTCAGGCATCCAGACTCGCGATCTGGGTCGCGCATTGCGGCTCGCGGATCGCATCGAGGCCGGCACGGTCTGGATCAACACCTGGCACAAGTATCACCCGCGCGGACCCTTCGGCGGCTACAAGATGTCAGGCTACGGCCGCGAGCAAGGTGCCGAGGCGCTCGAGAGCTATACGCAATACAAGTCCATCTGGGCAAACATTTCGCAGGCCTGACGATAGGGAAGGAGGCTCGACCATGAAAATCGGCATCATCGGTGCGGGAAATGTCGGAACCGGTCTCACGAAGCATCTGCTCGGCAAAGGGCACTCAGTGATGCTGAGTTTCAGTCTCGACACAGAGAAGCTCCGGGCAACGGCGGCGGAGCTGGGTGCGGAGGTCGGCAGCGTCGCCGAAGCGGTGCGATTCGCTGATGTCGCGGTGCTGGCGACGCCCTGGAGCGCCGCGGCCGACGCGCTCGCGCAGGTCGGCGCGCCACCCGGGCGGAAGGTGTTGTGGGACTGTACCAATGCGCTGAGGCCCGACATGAGTGGTCTCGTCGTCGGCACGACGACTTCCGGCGCCGAAGAGATCGCGAAGCTGGCCCCCTGGGCAACAGTGGTCAAGGCCATCCCGCCTTTCGCGGAGTTGCTGCATTCGACGGAAGTAAGGGTCGGTGGCGAGCGGATAGGTGTGTTTGTCTGCGGCGACGACGCAAACGCGCGGACGGTCGTCGCGCAACTGGTTGGCGACATCGGCGCCGAGCCGATCGACGCCGGTCCCCTCACGCTTGCGCGCTACACTGAACCTGCCGCCATGCTGCTCGTACAACTCGCATACACACGCGGGTTCGGCACGAGAATCGGCTTCTCGTTATTGCGCGATATAGCGGGAAACGTGCCGGGTGGCTCGCGTTCCTGATCGCGCAGGTGACGCTGGCGATCGCCGGCGGAGGAGAGGGTGAAATGAAAGTTGGTGTATTGGGTTCAGGTGATGTCGGGCGGGCACTGGCGGCAGGTTTTCTCAAGCATGGGCACGAACCGATGCTGGGTACGCGCACGCCCGGCAAGAACGACGTGCAGGAATGGGCGCGCAATCACGCCGGCGCAAGGACCGGTACGTTCGACGAGGCCGCCCGCTTCGGCGACATCGTGGTGCTGGCAGTCCTTGGCCGCATTGCGGGAAACGTGATCGAGCTTGCGGGAGCGGACAATCTCGCCGGCAAGACCCTGATCGACGCCACCAATCCGCTCGCCGATGAGCCACCGGTCAACGGCGTGCTGAAATATACGACAGGTCCGAACGAATCAGTCGGCGAGCAGATTCAGGCCCAGATTCCCCGTACGCACGTGGTCAAGGCATTCAACAGCGTCGGTAATGCGCTGATGGTGGATCCGCAGTTCCCGCAAGGCACGCCGACCATGTTCCTCTGCGGCAACGACGAACAGGCGAAGGAACGGGTTGCCGCGATCATCCGCGAGTTCGGCTGGGAACCCTACGATTGCGGAAGCATCGTCTCGGCACGCGCGCTCGAACCGCTTTGCATGCTGTGGTGTCTACCGGGCTTCCTGCGCAACGAATGGCGGCATGCGTTCAAGCTATTGACCAGCGAGGGGTGAGCCATGCAGCCATTACCCGTGCCACCGGCAGGCGATCCGGGATTCACGCTTGAAGAAATGAAGCAGTTCGTGATCGAGCACTTCGAGAACTTCGTGAACCGGAAGAAAGCGGAAGTTGCGCGGCAGAACCTGAGCGTCGATTTCCTCGACCATGACGAACCGTCAGGTCCCCAGGTCGGCCCCGAAGCCGCGATTGAGATGATGACGGAGCTTTACAAAAAATGGCCGGACCTGCATGTCACTGTCGAAGACATCCTCGCTGAGCGGGACAAGGTGATGGTCAGAAACACCTGGCGCGCGACCGACGCGACGTCCGGGCAGAAGATCGAGTTCCACGGCTTCGTGCTGTGGCGATTTGCGAATCGCAGGATTGTCGAGAGATGGGCCACGGTGACCGCGCCGCGCGCAGTGTGACAAAAGCTGCAGTAAGCCGGAACGCCAGCAACCTAGAACACGCCGAAATCGTCGTTGCTATCGGGAATCGCGGCGAGCAGGTTCGCAAGCGCGCGGCAGCCGATCAGGCTCGAAAGCATTATCGCCGCGCGCAGCCAGCACTCGGCGCGTGAGTCTGGGTACGCCGCTGCTCGCGCCACGCCGTCCGCTTGCCGGACGTCCATGCAGCTCACCGCGCCGCCGCTTGCGTACCGCCCACGCGCGATAGCAGCGCCTCCAATACCTGTCGCAACGTCGTGGCGCCGAAGCGTCGCTCGCTCACGTTCGGCTCCACGTCGATGCGGCCAGCGTTGTGCGCGTCGTACAGATCGACGATCAGTTGCGCGTGACGCTCGCCGAGCCCGGCGCCGCGCAGCACGCCACCCCATTCGTCGCGCGGCACCCGCTGGGCGATCACCGGCCGCCCCGACAGTTCCGCCAGGGTGCGCGCGACGTCGAGCGCGCTCACCCGTTCTTTCGCTTCGATACTGACCACCCGCGGCGTTTCGCGCGACGGCGCTTCATCGAGCAGCAACTGCGCGGCGAGCGCGCCGACGTCCTCGGCGGCGACCGTCGGAAACAGCTTGTCGAGCGGATCATGCAGACTCGGCAGCACGCCCCGGCCGAGCGCGACCGGCAGCACGCGCGCCCAGTTCTGCATGTGCTCGGCGGCGCGCAGCAAGATCAGCGATGACGCGACGTTGCGCAACTGCTTTTCGAGGTAGTGGAACAGCGTCGTGATGCCGGTGCCGTCCGAGTGCTCGGCGCCGTAGTCGGATAGCGCGAGGAGCCGCGGCGGCGCGGCCGTGCGCAAGGCGGCGACACCTGCGTCGATGATGCGCCGCATGGCGGCCGCGGGATCGTCATGCGCACGCGGGACTGGACAGAGCCATTGCACCGCCTGCGCGCCGTCGATCGCGCGCGCGACCAATCCCGCGTCGTTGAGGTCGGCGAGCGCGATCTCGCAGCCGATTGCCGCGAGTGCTTCGGCTTGTGCTGCGTCGCGCACCACCGCGCGTACTGGTTGGCCCGCGCGACGCAACGCGGCTGCGCTCGCCTGTCCCACATGACCGGCCGCTCCGAAAATGACGAACACGTTGTGCTCCTTGTGAGGATCGCTATGGCGTGATGGTAGGGACGCGGTGCCCGCGAGGCGCTCAGATCCGGATGACATTGCGCAGATATGGATGATTTTTTACTGCGATGCCGCGCAGGTCGCGCGGATCGCGTGGGCGGTTGGCGCGTTACGAAATTTCGTCACGCCGGCGAAGCCGCCGAAAACACCGCACAATGCAGGTTTCTCGCCGTCATTCAGGTCACTCAGGAGACAAGCGATGAATGCCGTCACCCCGATTCCCGCGCCTGCGCCGCACAGCGGCTCTCGCATCGCCGTACGCACCAGCAGGGCGCTCGGCTGGCATGGCTTCGGTGCCGATCTGGTCAACGTGTCGGCCGGTTTGCATCGGATGCCGGCGTTCGTCCATCACCGTGTGGGCGTGCACGTCGGCGCGCCGGTGACCGCGCGCTGTCTGTGCGATGCGCGCCGCCATACGCGGATTCAGGCGCACGGCGACGCGGACGTGATCCCCGCTGGACTCGAAGGTCAGTGGAGTGATGACGCCGCCTGCACGATTTTCAGCGTCTGGTTTGCCGAGGACTTCGCGCGACGGACCGTCGAGCAACTAGCATTGAAACCGGCCGACGCGCAGTTGCGTCCGCGCTTCCAGATGCGCGATGCGCGCTTTCAGCATCTCGCCTGGGCGTTGCGCGCGGAGCTCGAAGCGGACGATGCATCCGATCCGCTGTACGCCGAAAGTCTGTGCACGGCGATGCTGGTGCGTCTGATCGGCGTCGAACCGCTGCCCGCCAACCGGCGGCGGACGCTCGCGCCGCGCACGGCCGCGCGTGTGATCGAGTTTATCGACGCGCATCTCGATCAGCGTCTGACGCTCGACGAGCTCGCCGCGCAGGCACAACTGAGCGTGCCGCATTTCAAAGCGCTGTTTCGCGACACGCTCGGTGTGCCCGTGCATCAGTACGTGGTACAGCGCAGGGTGGAGCGCGCGCGAACGCTGCTGCTGCAAGGACGCCTCAGCGCAAGCCAGATCGCGCTAGAGACGGGCTTTGCGCATCAGAGCCATATGGCGCACTGGATGTCGCGCCTGCTGGGTGCAACGCCGCGTGAACTGCGCGTCGCCGCGCGCGATGAGGCGGTGACGTCGGAGCAGGCGAAGACACTACGTTGATGCGCGGAACCGCGCGGCGCGGAACGCATTCGATTCAACCATGCGCCGCACCTGTCAATTGCGCATAGACATCATGCGCGAGCTGCAACAGCTCGTTGCGATCGATTCCGCCCGACACCGCATAGCCAAAATCGCCGTCGACCCAATAGAACACGTTGACGGGCCCCGCCTGATACAGCTTGAACGCCGTCGTATTCGCGTTGTCGCGACGATGCGAGATGCACAGCGTGACACGCTCGCCGTTCGGTCCGCGATACATGAACTGCGCGGTCGGTCCATCGTCGCCGGGCAGCAGGCGGCCGCCCGACAGCATGAAACCGCTCTTCGACAGCATCGGCGGATGCACCTCGGTGCCGAGCCGGTCCGCGAGCCATTGCACGAAGTCCTGCTCGTGATCGGCGCTCATCTCGCTCGGCCGGTCGATCGCCGGCATGTAGACGACATGCGCGACCGCCGCCCGGCGCGCGAAACCCTCGGCGCTGGTCGCGCTGACCGCACGATCGCCGGCTTGGGTGTCGGCCCGGGTATCGGTTCGATCGATCGCAACGGGTGGAATCAGATCGTTGCTGTGCATGCCGATGCCCAGGCCGAGCACGAGCGCGGCAGCCATGCCCGCGAACTGCGCGGCATAGCGCGGCCAGTTCGCGGCCGCTCGCGCGCGGCGCGGCGCGCCGGTCTGCAGACGCTTCGGCACGGGCTCGCTGAGCACGCGGTCGTAGCGGTCGTGAAGCAGCCCATTGAGAGAAAAGTAGTCGCTGACGCGCGCGGCCAGCTCCGGATTCTGTTCGAGCGCGCGCTCGACCTCGTCACGCCGCTCGCCGGACAGCGTGCCGTCCACGTACGCGTGCAAGTCTTCTTCGCTGATCGGCATTTGCGGCTCGCTCATCGCACCACCTGTAATTTCGCACCGGGCTGGGCGCCCGCTATCAAAGCTCGCAGCCGTTCGCGTCCGCGCGACAGCCGCGACATCACCGTACCGATCGGAATGTTCAGAGCGAGCGCGACGTCGGCATAGCTCATCTCCTCGAGACCGACCAGCAGCACCACCTCGCGCTGTTCGACCGGCAGACGCTGCAGCGCGTAGTCGAGGTCGCGCATTTCGAGCGAACGCGTCTGGCCCGACGGCACCGCGAGCTCGCTTTCGGCGATGCTGTCGTCGTCGACCGCGACGTGGACCGCGCGCGCCGCCGCCTTGCGTGCCTGATTCGCAAACACGTTGTGCATGATCGTGAACAGCCATGCGCGCAGATCGGTGCCCGGCTGGAACATACGGGTGCGGCCGAGCGCGCGCTCGAGCGTGTCCTGCACGAGATCGTCGGCGAGCTCGCGATTGTTGATCAGCGCCCGCGCATAGCGCCGCAGACGCGGCACGTGCTCGATCAGCTCGTCACGGACATCCATGGTCGATCCAGGGGCGTGGGGGTGGCATCGGCTTCACTCGCGTCGGTATCGATACGCACCGGGCCGGTCGCGGAAGCTTCCGTCGCGCGATGCGTTCGAACTGCAAACACCTGTCCGCGCATTTTATTCCGCGAGGGCCGCGCGCACCGGCGTCAGCGCGCGGTCATCAGATCGGCGGCGCGCATCAGGCCGTGGGTGCGCGCATCGCCCGCGACGACGAAACGCTGCCGCCGCGCGGTCCAAGTCAACAGCCGCAATTCGCCGATGCGGCGCGCGGCCCACTGCGGCTCTTCGCGCGCAAACGGCGCCGCCGCCGACAGCACCACCACCGGCTGCTGATCGCCGTTCAGATAGACGAGCTCGTCCACGCGCTGCAATGGCCCGAGCCGCAGCACGCGTTGCTCGACGAGGCGCAGGCCGACCGCGCCGAGATCCGGCGCGGCTGGATCGGCGCGCGTCGGCGATGCCGACGAAAAGGGCCGCGCGCTGGCTTCGGCGAGCGCCATCACGGCGGCGTTGTCGAGCGCTTGTGCTGATACCTGCGCCGCCGCGAGCCAGCCGCTGACGGCGATCACCATCAGCGCGAGGCCTATGAATGCGACGAGCGTTCGACGCGCGGGACCGGCCGGTTGCGCGCGCATGCGAAGGCGGCGCGATCCGCTCAGGTACTCATGCGCGGGCTCCTCGGTGGTCTGAAACGTCGCCTGGATCTGTGCGTTCAAGCGGTCGTAGAAGGCCACCCGCCGTGCTTCCGCCGGATGCTTGTTGAGATAGTCGCGCAGCGCCGCGGCACGTTCGGGCGTCAGCGTGCCGTCGGCATAGGCCTGGATGTCGTCTTCGGACGGAGGAGTGCCGGACGGGCGATGAGTCGAGGTCATGGTGATGCGCGGTGTTGACTACTGCTGTCCGAGTGCAAACACAGGCGCTTGCGCATTTATTCCCCGCGCCTGCGATGTTTTTTCACGCGGCGAATACAGGAATAAACACTGCCGACTCGTGGTTCTCCCTGGTGCGAACCCGCACAACACTCACTGGAGTCGATCATGAAAAAGCTTTCGTTCGTCGCTTTGTCGTTCGTCGTTCTGGCCGCTTCGTCGAGCGCGTTTGCGCAGGCCAAGACACGCGCTCAGGTGTACCAGGAATTGATCGAGGCCCAGCAGAACGGTCTCGACTACGTCACCGACGCGTCGTACCCCGACGTCAGTCCCGTGTTCGCACGTCAGGTCGCGCAGCACAAGATTGCGCTTGCCACGCAAGCGGCGGCCGCCGCGAGCCACGTCGCGAACTCGGGCGCGCCGGCTGTCGGCACCCGTTGAAGCATCGGCCACCGGCGCGCGAATGGGTCTGAACGGGCGCGCCGGTGCCGGATGGAATAGATCGTTGCGCGGCGTGTTTGCCCGTACGTTGGTATCCATCCGGCAAGGAGTCTCCGTGACACAACCCTCCCGACCCAAACCTCATCCCCCCGGCTCCGGCCCGCGGCCGATCTGCGTGCCATGCCGGCTCGCCGCGATCGGCGCGGTCGTGCTCGCGCTAGCGGGCGGCTTCGCGTACACCGCGGGCTGGCTCACGCCCGCGCGTCTCACCGCTCCGCGCATCATCGATACGTTCGAAGCAGTCGCGGGCCAGCATCCCGGCTATCGACGCAATCACGCCAAAGGCCTATGCGTGGACGGCTATTTCGACAGCAACGGCAATGGCGCGGCGCTGTCGCACGCGGCAGTGTTCGCGCCGGGCCGCACGCCGGTGTCGGGGCGCTTCGCAGTGCCCGGCGGTAATCCGTCCGCGCCCGATACGAGCTCGCCGGTGCGCAGTCTCGCGCTGCAGTTCCGGCTTCGCGATCGCGAACAGTGGCGTACCGGCATGAACTCGACGCCGGTGTTCGCGGTGCACACGCCCGCGCAGTTTTATCAGCAGTTGCTGGCCTCTAAGCCCGACCCCGCGACCGGCAAACCGGACCCCGCGAAGCTGAAGGCGTTCTACGCGGCCAATCCCGAAACGCAGCCGTTCCAGCGCTGGGTCAAGTCGCACGCGCCGTCGTCGAGCCTCGCGAACGCCGGGTACTACGGCATCGACACGTTTCTGTTTACCGATGCTCACGGCACGACGCGCGCGGTGCGCTGGGCCGTCGTGCCAGATACGCCATACGCGCCGATCACCGCCGAGCAACAGGCCGAAAAGAACTTCCTCGCCGCCGATCTCGACGAGCGTCTGCAACACGGCCCCTTGCGCTGGCATCTGATATTGACCGTCGCGCAGCCGGGCGACCCCACGAACGACGCGACGCTGCAATGGCCCGACGATCGTCAGCGCATCGACGCGGGGACGCTCGTGATCGAACGCACGACGTCGCAGGAAGACGGCACCTGCCGCGACGTCAACTTCGATCCGACGATCGTGCCGGCCGGCATCGCGCCATCGGACGATCCACTGCTCGCCGCGCGCTCGGCGGCCTACGCGCAGTCGTTTCAACGCCGCACGCGCGAGGAGGCGCTGCATCCCGAGCTCCATCGAACCCAGCCAAACGGAGAGCACTCATGACCGGCGATCGCACTCACTTCAGTCCGCTCGCGCGGCTGCTGCACTGGACGATGGCACCGCTGATCGTCGCGATGCTGTTCATCGGCGTGGGCATGGTCGCGACGGTATCGCGCAGCCACGATGCGTTGGTCGCGCTGCATCGGCCGCTCGGCATCGCGTTGCTGCTGCTCGTGCTGGTGCGGCTCGCGGTGCGCGTGATGCGCGGCAGTCCGCCATTGCCCGCGCGCATGTCGAAGCCGCAGCGAATCGCGGCGCATGCGTCGCACGTCGTGCTGTACGGGCTGATGCTCGCGATGCCGCTGATCGGCTGGGCGATGCTGTCGGCGGCCGGCTATCCGGTCACGCTGTTCGGTCCGCTGCATCTGCCGCCGATCGCACCGCACGACGTCGCGCTGTTCGCGCTGCTGCGCGCGCTGCATACGTGGCTCGCGTTCGCGTTGTTCGCAACGGTGCTGCTGCATCTGGCGGCGGCGTTGCTGCATGGGCTGATCCTGCGCGACGGGGTGTGGGGCAGCATGGCCCGCGCAGGACGCTGATACCGGCGCGAATCGGCCGGCCCAGCGATTTTCGTCCAACGCGTAAAATGGCCGGTTACCACAGGCAAATCGCAGCTGGACAGAATCGGCCGGGCGTCGCGAGCGAGCGTCTCCCGTCGCATGGTTCAACCCGCGCGCGCTTGCCTTCGCCGGTTTGAACAGGAATGCACGCGGATGTCGTCAGTTTTCTTCGATCGGGAAAGCATTGCGGAATGGCTCGGTGAGCACACCGTCGCCAAGGCGCGCTCGGTGGGCGCGGGCGCGGTCAGCAACGTCAAATGGCAGGGCGAGACGCTGTCGGGCGACGTGCAGGGCTCGCAGCCCCAGCCTTACCGGACACGGGTCCGATTTCGGACCGATGGCGGGTCGCCGTGGGCCAAAGGCGAATGCACGTGCCCGGTCGGGCGCAATTGCAAGCACGTCGCGGCGCTGCTGCTCGCGGAACTCGACTACCACGACGAGATGGATCACATCATCACGCAGGTCGAGGACGACAGCGACCCGGCCACCTCGGAGGTGTTCGTCACGCGACGGATCACGGTCCCTGGCGTGCCGCCGGCGCCATCACCATCATCATCTTCGACTCCAGGTGTGCGGCCCGAACTGGTCAGTTGGCTCGAGCGTTTTCGCGCGCGAGCCCGCGCGGCTGACGCCGCCGCCGAAAAAAATGCCGCCCGCAAGGTGGAGGCCCCGAGCAGGGAAACGCTCGCCTATCGGCTCAACTGGTCGCGTTTTCATCTGCGCCACGAGGTCGTGCTGCATCGCGCGCGTTGCGACGCCGACGGCGTGATCGTCGAAGTCGGCGACAGCTGGGGCGACGTCGAAGGCGCGCTGCTCAGGCAGCCGCGCTTCGTGTCCGACGAAGACCTGTCGATTCTGCGCGGCCTGTGGCTTGGCCGCTCGCGCGAGGACTTGGGCCAGTTCGTGCTGCGCGGCACGAGTGGCGCGGAAACGTTGCAGAAGCTGATCGCGACCGGCCGCCTGTTCTTCGACTTCAGGATCGCGCCGGGCGAGGCCCGACCGACGCCGCTCGCGCGCGCCGCCGACCGGCCCGGGCGCATCGAATGGGAGCCGCTCGCCGACGAGCGCCTGCGCCCGGTGCTGCGCACCGAACCGCGCGCGAGCATGGTGCTGCCGACCGAGCCGGTCTGGTACGTGGACGGCGTCGCCAACGAGGCGGGCGTCGTGCCGCTGTCGCTGCCGTTCCAGCAATTGCCCGACTACCTCGCGATGCCGCCGATCTCGCTCGCCGAGGCGCCGCTCGTCGCGTCGGTGCTGCGCGAGATCGCGCCCGAGCTGCCGCTGCCGCCGACCCACGACGCGCCCGCGATTCGGGTGATCGATGTCGAGCCGGTGCCGGTGCTGACGCTGAACAGCCACGCGCTGCCGGGCACCGCGAAGGGCATGAAAACGGCGAAGGCCGCAACAACCGCGAAGGCCGCGAAGGCCGCCGAGCACAAGTCCGCCGCGGTCGAGCTGGCCGCGGCGAGCTTCGAATACGACGGCGTCAGCATCAACGCCGACAGCAGCGTGACGCTGGTGCCGCTGCCGGGCGGCGACGTGATTCACATCCGCCGGCGCTACGACGTCGAGAAAAAGCGCTTGCTGGAATTGCGCAAGACCGGTCTGCAGAAGGTGCCGACGCGCAATATGCAGGCGGCGCGTCTGTTGCCCGACACCATGCTCGGTCTGCCCGATGCCGACGCGTGGTCCGAGTTCGTCAACGACGCGGTGCCGGATCTGGTCGCGAAGGGCTGGCGCGTGACGATGGCGCCCGAGTTCCGCTACAACGTGATCGAGATCGACTCGATCGACGGCACCGCGCAGCAAGCCGGCGACGGCTGGTTCGACCTGGAGATGGGCATCCGCGTCGGCGAGCGCAACGTGCGGCTCGAGCCGCTCTTGGCCGATCTGTTCCGGCGCGACCGGCGCTGGCTGTCTGGCGCGCTGGAGAGCATCCGCGACGACGAGCCGATCGAGCTGAAGACCGAGGAGAACAAGCGTCTGCGGTTGCGCGCCGATCGACTGAAGCCGGTGGTGCGGGTGCTGGTCGATCTGTTCGATTCGCTCGGCGGCGCGCTTGCCGAAGGCGCGCCGCTGCGCGTGCCCGCGGTCGATGCCGGCCGCCTCGATGCGCTGCACGACACCGGCCGCTGGCAGTTCAGCGGCGACGCTTCGATTCGCGAGCTCGCGCGCCGTCTACAAGCCGGACCGGGCTTGCGCGAAGTGGCGGTGCCGCGCGGTCTGAAGGCCGAGCTGCGCGCGTATCAGCACCAGGGCCTGAACTGGATGCAGTTCCTGCGCGAACAGGATCTGGCCGGCGTGCTCGCCGACGATATGGGGCTCGGCAAAACCGTGCAGACGCTCGCGCACATTCTCGCGGAGAAGGAAGCGGGGCGGCTCACGCAGCCCGCGCTGATCGTCGTGCCGACCACGCTGGTGCACAACTGGCGCGAGGAAGCGCGCCGCTTTGCACCGGAGTTGAAGGTGCTGGCCCTGAACGGGCCGCACAGGAAGGAACGCTTCGAGCAGATCGGCGAACACGAGCTGATCCTGACCACTTATGCGCTGCTGTGGCGCGATCAGAAGGTGCTCGGCGAGCACGACTATCATCTGCTGATTCTCGACGAAGCGCAGTACGTGAAGAACGCGACCACCAAGGCCGCGCAGGCGATTCGCGGCTTGCGGGCGCGGCATCGGCTGTGTCTGACGGGCACGCCGCTCGAGAATCATCTCGGTGAGCTGTGGTCGCAGTTCGATTTTCTGCTGCCGGGCTTTCTCGGCAGCCAGAAGGACTTCACGCGACGCTGGCGCAACCCGATCGAGAAGAACGGCGACGACGTGCGCCGCGCGTTGCTCGCGCGCCGCATCCGGCCGTTCACGCTGCGCCGGCGCAAGGACGAGGTCGCGAAGGAACTGCCGCCGAAGACGACGATCGTGTGCCCGGTCGATCTCGAAGGCGCGCAACGCGACCTGTACGAAACCGTGCGCACGGCGATGCAGCAGAAGGTGCGCGCTGCGGTCAGCGCGCAGGGGCTCGCGCGCAGTCACATCATCGTGCTAGATGCGTTGCTCAAGCTGCGCCAGGTGTGCTGCGATCCGCGGCTCGTGCGCACCCCGAGTGGCATCGCGGACGGCGCGGCCGCGAGCGGCGGCGAGCGGGCGATGCGCTCGGCCAAGCTCGATCTGCTGCTGTCGATGCTGCCCGAGCTGATCGAGGAAGGTCGTCGCGTGCTGCTGTTCTCGCAGTTCACCGGCATGCTCGCGCTGATCGCCGAGGCGCTCGACGAGGCCGCGATCCCGTACGCGATGCTGACGGGCGACACGGCTGATCGGGTGACGCCGGTCGAGCGGTTCCAGCAGGGCGAGGTGCCGCTGTTCCTGATCAGCCTGAAGGCGGGCGGCGTGGGGCTGAACCTGACCGCCGCCGACACGGTGATCCACTACGACCCGTGGTGGAACCCGGCCGCCGAGAACCAGGCGACCGACCGCGCGCATCGGCTGGGACAGGACAAGCCGGTATTTGTCTACAAGCTGATCGCGGCCGGCAGCATCGAGGAAAAGATCGTCGAGCTCCAGGAACACAAGGCCGGGCTCGCCGACAGCATTCTCGCGGAAGACGCGGCAGGCGCCGCGAAGTTCTCGGACGACGATCTCGACGCGCTGTTCGCACCGATACCGGAAATCGAGGGCGCGCGGTGAGCGCGAGCGGATGATCGAACGAGGCAATGCTGGGGCAATGCGCAGCATCCATCGGGGGAATCTGATGCGCTGCAGCAACGTTAAAGGGGGCCGGACTGTAACAAAACGTCTGGGTGTGTAAATGGCCGCCGCGGGAGGCTTCAACTCATACCAATTTCGAACTCGCGCTGTGCAAGACTTGCGCGTCGCGTGCTTCCGGACCATGCGTAATAACTACTTTCCCAGCGGTTACAAAGGAAATTCTTTCTTCTTGAGCGCGGCTTCGCGCCGGGCTAACGTGACATTACTCGTGCGGCTAGACCCCGGCGAGCGTGTGTAGTGTTCTTTAGGCGGCGTTGCTTCGACAGGGGCAACGCCGCTTTTTTTTGCCCGCGACACGCGCGCCCGGCATCATCCGCTGACTGCCTTTGCCGCATTGCGTCATTGCATTGGCCTTAATGTGAAGCACTCGAACGCCTCATACCAAAACGGGCTGCGCGTCTCGCGCACCTGCATAACGATTGCATCAAATGACAACTCGCCCCGAGACGAAATCTAACAATCTTTAAACGATTTATTTTGAGATTATTCTTATACTGAACAAGCAATTGTTAAATAAGAGTATCTGAAAGGAATCTTAAGGCGGATAAGCGGCATCGCCGAAAAGCCGCTCCAGCAAGGGTCTGCGGTCCGCATTGTGACGTCCGTCCGGGTGCCTCGCACTGCTGGCAGACTGGAGCAAACCTAAGAAACACGGCAATCGTTTTTCAATTGGGGTTTTTCGCGACGAATTGCTGGTACCCGGTAAGCGGGATGAAAGAGGGTTTTCGATTATCATGATCTGCCCTGCATAAATCGCTATGGAAATTACATTTATGCGCTGATTTCGCTTCATGAAACCAGCGTCATGGCAGGGTACGGCGAGGGACCATTAGTCAGAAAGTAGCAGCCAGAATTTTATGGAAAGCCGGATCGGCGGCGCTATGTCGTCATCCCGGTCGTCAGCCGGTGCGCCGGCCGTCAGCCGCGAAAGGCGCTGTTACGTTGTGGGGTGTTATGAGAATTGCTGTCCTCGAAGACGATTCGGCTCAGGCCGACCTTGTGTGTCAAACGCTATCCGCCGCTGGACACGTCTGTCATGCGTATGGCGCAGGGCGCGAACTCGTGCGCCAGTTGCGTCGCCAGACGTTCGACCTGCTCGTGCTCGACTGGAACGTTCCGGACATGTCCGGCGAAGAGGTGCTTCGCTGGGTGCGCGAGAGCCTGTCCGAGCGTCTGCCGGTGCTGTTCATGACGAGCCGCGGCCGCGAATCCGACATCACTTCGATTCTGAATATCGGTGCCGACGACTATCTCGTCAAGCCCGTGTCGGGCGCGGTGCTGCTCGCCAGGGTCGGCTCGCTGCTGCGGCGCGCGTATTACCTGAAGCCGCCGGCGACCAGGGAAGTGTTCGGTGACTTCGAGTTCGACCTGAGCGCCAAGCACGTCGTCGTGCGCGGCACACCGGTCTCCGTCACGCAGAAAGAGTTCGAACTCGCGCTGCTGCTGTTCCAGCATATGAGCCGGCCGCTGTCGCGCGCACACATTCTCGACGTGATCTGGAAGCAGGCCACCGACATCCCGTCGCGCACGATGGACACCCACGTGTCGATGTTGCGCAGCAAGCTCGGTCTGCGCCCGGAGCAGGGTTATCGGCTCACACCGATCTACGGCTATGGCTACCGCCTCGAGCGGATCGAAGCCGACACACCACCTACCGCCGACGACGAACCCACTGAAGAAGCGGGGGAGGCGTGACCGTCTGCGTGGGTGGGGCGGCGTCGGGCAGCGGCGCCATCTCCGGCCGCCGCGCCGCCGCGTGGCTTGCCGCGGCCTGTCTGATCGCAACAGGCGCGGCCGGGTGGAGCGCGCTCGCGCACGCGCAGCCCGCGCGCGGCAAGGCCGGTGCGAAGGCGTTGCCGGTCTACGCTTCGTACACCACGCACGAAGGCGACACGCTGTACGACATCGCCGCCCGCTACTTGGCCGACCCGTCCGACTGGGCGCTGTTGAGCAGGCTCAATCACGTGCCCGCGCCGCGCCGCATGCCGGCCGGCATCGTGCTGCGTTTGCCGTTCCAAAGGCTGCGCCAGGATCGGGACACGGCGCGCGTGGTCGCGACCAGCGGTCCGGTGGAGCACGCGTTCGACACGAGCCCTTATCTGCCGTTGAAGAGCGGTGAAACGCTTGCCGAAGGCGATCACTTGCGCACTGGCGCGAACGGGTTCGCGACGCTCGAACTGCCCGACGGCTCGTATGTGACGGTCGCGCAAAACGGCGAACTCAATATTGAGAGGCTGCGGCACATCACGCTGACCGGCGCGGCAGATCGCATCTTCCAGTTGCGTTCGGGCGAGGTCGAAAGCCAGGTCACGCGTGCGACGCGACGCGACGATCGTTTCCAGATCCGGTCGCCTTCGGTGGTCGCCGGGGTGCGCGGTACGCGCTTCCGCGTCGATTACAACGGCGACACGCAGACCACCGCGGTGGCCGTGCTCGATGGCGCGGTCGGCGTCGATCCGGCCACGCAGCACGGCCAGAGCGCCGCGCCGGCGCCGGGCAGGCCGCTGCAGGCGTCCGACCAACTGGTCAAGGCAAGCTTCGGCAACGTCACGCACTCGGGCGAAGCGGTCGGCAGTCCGCTCCAACTGTTGCCGGCACCTTCGCTCGCGCGGCCGGCGCGCGTGCAGGACGGCAAGACCGTCGCGTTCGACGTCAACCCGGCCGAGCACGCGCTCGGCTATCGGCTGCAGATTTCGCACGATGCCGATCAGCTCGACCTGGTGCGCGATTTACGCGTGAGCGTGCCGCACGCCGACTTCGGCGATCTGCCCGACGGCACATATTTCGTACGTGTTGCGTCGACCGATAGCAACGGCCTCGATGGCCTGCCGAGCGTGTATGCGTTCGAGCGCCGCCAACTCGGGCTGGATGCTTCGGCCGCGCAGCGCGCGGGCAGCCACGACTACGAGTTCCGCTGGTTCGTCAGCCACAGCAAGGTGCCGACGCGTTTTCGCTTCGTGCTCGCGAAGACGGCTGATCTAAGCCATCCCTTGATCGATCGCACCGATCTGGCGGGCGGCGAGCTCGTGATCAGCGATCTGCCGCCAGGTGTCTACTACTGGACGATCGTCGCCGAGCAGTTCGACAACGGGCGCTTCTACGAAAAGAGCAGCCCGGTCCGCTCCTTTACGCTGGCGCGCTGACGCTGGTAGATTCTCGGAGCCGGCCTGCTGGCCGATCCGTCCTCTGGTTCCCGACTACATCGTCCCTTGCCCGCCACTTCTACGCGACTGAGCCTCGATCCGCGCGCCCGTCTCGGACGGCGGGCCGGCCGGCGCTTTCTGATCGAGTGGCTCAGCGTCGGCTGCCTCGGCCTCGCGGTGGTCCTGCTGACTTCGCTCGGGCGCGTCGGCGCGGGCATCGATCTGCTGGTGTACGACCAGTTTCTGAAGCTGCGCGCGCAGCCGCTGCTGTCGGACATCGTCGTCGTCGAGATCGACAATGCGACCATCGACGGGCTCGGCCGCTGGCCGTGGCCACGCAGCGTGCATGCGCGGCTGCTCGAGCAGCTTGCCGCGGCCAAACCTGCCGCGGTGATCTACGACGTGCTGTTCACCGAGCCCAACCTCGACGACGCCCGGCTCGCCCACGCCATCGCGCTGAGCCCGACCTATCTGCCCGTGCTGCTGACACCGCCCGATGCGAGCGGCGAGCGCACCGTCGATCAACCCGTCACGCCGCTCGCGCAGGCGGCAGCCGGGCTCGGTCACATCAATTTCGAAGTGGACAGCGATGGCATCGTGCGCAGCGTCGCGCGCTTCCACGGCGACGAGCACTCGCGCTGGCCGCAACTGACGGTGCTCGTCGCCGACGCGGTCGAACACGGCAAGCTGCATCTGCGCAACGGGCTGCCGCCGCGTCGCTCGAACGAGCCCGCGCGCGGCAGCGACGACGGCCGCGAAGACCGCTTCCTGATACCGTTCGGCCCGAATGCCGCGAACTACGCGAGCTTCAGTTTCGCCGACGTGCTCGCCGGCAAGGTGCCGGCCGATCAGTTGCGCGGGCGCATCGTCGTGATCGGCGTGACGGCGTCGGGTCTGTACGACCGCTTCGCGACGCCTGTGTCGGGCGAGCTCGGTCCGCTGCCAGGCGTCTACATCCACGCGAACGTGCTCGACACGCTGCTGACCGGCCGCGAGATCCAGCCGGTCGCGCTGTGGATCGTGTTCGCGGCGGCACTCGCGCCGCTCGGCGCGTTGCTCGGCGGCTTCCTCGTGCTGTCGCCGCGCCGCTCGCTGATGCTGACCGGCGCGCTGGTGCTGCTCGCCGTGGCCGGCAGCGCGCTCCTGCTGTACGGCGGCAGGCTGTGGATGTCGCCGGTGCCGGCGATCCTCGGCGTCGCGATCGTCTACCCGATCTGGAACTGGCGCCGCCTCGAAATGACGATGGCGTATCTGCGCGGCGAGCTGCAACGTCTCGCCGACGAGCCGCATCTGCTGCCAGAAACGCCGAGGCGCCGCCGCGAGTTCGGCGGCGACGTGCTCGCACAGCACATGGCGCTGATGGCTGAGGCCGCGCAACGGGTGCAGGACATGAAACGCTTCGTGTGGGACAGCCTCGACAGCATGCCGGAGCCGATTCTCGTCAGCGATGTGGGCGGCGTCGTGCTGATCGCGAATCACGCGGCGAAAGCGCATTTCGCGCGGCTCGGTGCGCCGATGCCCGAGGGCCAGCCGATGCAGAGCGTGCTCGGCGGGCTCACGCTCGTGAAGACGATCGATACCGGCGCGGCCTCGGACAACCAGCGCAACGTGTACGCGCACGCGCACTGGCCGGCGCCGCTCGATCCGACGCGCGGCGAGTTCGCGGCGCTGATGGCGCAGGGTGTCGAGGTGCGCGACACGAACGAGCGCGACCATCTGCTGCGCTATGCGACCTGCACCAACGCGCAGGGCGAGACGACCGGCTGGATCGCCGGTTTGGTCGACGTGTCGGCGCTGCATGCGGCCGAGCGTCAGCGCGAGGACGCGCTGCGGCTGCTGTCGCACGACATGCGTTCGCCGCAGGCGTCGATCATTGCGCTGGTCGAGATCGAGCGCGCGCGGACCGAGCCGGCGCTCGCGCGCGGAGTGCTCGAGCGCATCGAACGCTACGCGCAACGCGCGCTCACGCTCGCCGACGACTTCGTGCAACTGGCGCGCGCCGAATCGCAGGCCTATGTGCTCGAGCCGCTGAGCCTGACCGAACTCGTCATCGATGCGAGCGACGAGGTCTGGCCGCAGGCGCACGCGAAGCGCATCACGCTGCATACGGAAACCGGCGACGACAGCAACGACGAACCCTGGATTTGCGCCGACCGCTCACTGATGACACGCGCGCTCGTCAATATTCTGAACAACGCGGTCAAGTACAGTCCGCCCGACACGCGCATCGTGTGCAGCTTCGCGAGCCAGCCGGCGGCGAGGCGCGAAGGCAGCGGGGCGGCTCGCGTGGCGTGCACGATCCGCGACCAGGGCTATGGCATCCCGAAGGAGCAGCAGGCGGGGCTATTCGAGCGCTTTCGCCGTTTTCACGAGGCAGAGCGGCCGGAAGTGGGCGGCGCGGGACTCGGCATGGCGTTCATCAAAACTGTCGTTACGCGCCACGGCGGCAGCGTCGAAGTCGTCAGCGCGCCCGGCGAGGGGACGGCCTTTACGATCTGGCTGCCCGCGCTCGACGACGCGCCGCTCGATGAAACGAGCGCACCGCGCGCCTGATGCGCTCGTGATGGATTCGATGGACTAGAGAGAAGACAGAAAATGGCGAAGATCGCTCACCTATGTGCCGCGCTGGCCGCGACGAGCCTCACCGCTTGCGCGGGCCTCAGCGCCGACGTGCACACCGTCTCCGCCAACGGCGCCGATCACGCCGTTGCACTGCAAGGCGAGCAGACCTATTCGCTCGCGCGCACGCCGGCGCAGGACGACAGCACCGACCATCCGCAAGTCGAAAAGCTGCTGCGCGACGAGTTGGCGAAACACGGCTTCGTCGATACGGCGGGCAAGCCCGCGCATTATCTGCTGTCGATCGCGTATAGCACGCGGCCGGCGTCGATCGGCATTGGCGGTGGGGATTGCGCGCCCGCCGATTGCGGCGCGGGCAGCGACGGTCCAGGCGCGCTGCTGTTCGGGCGCAAGTATCAGCACGCGCTGACGCTGCGCTTTTTCGACTATGCGAGCGGCACCGAGCGCTACAAGGTCAGCGCGGTGTATGGCGATCGCGACGCGGACCCGCTGCATGCGCTGCCGCTGCTCGTGAAAACCGCGCTTGCGAAGCTGCCGTACGACGCGCCGGCCGACTGGCGCGTGAAGCTCAGTATCGACAAGGCGAGCGGTGCGCCGAACGTCGAGTCGATGGAGCCGCTGCGGCGCTAAATAATGCAGCTTCGAGTCGCCGGAGCCGTGCGTGTCGGTTATTCCGGCGCCGGCTTGCCGCCCGGCCAGCGGTTTTCGAACACGCAATCGGCTAGCGGCAGACGGCTCGCCCAGCGCTCCGTTTCGAGCATCGGCTCGCTGTAGAACGCATCGACGTGGCCGAGACACAGAATCGCGACCGGCCGCGCCCCTTCCGGCATCGCCAGTAGCCGGTGCACCGCGTCGACATCGAACAGCGACACCCATCCAAGCCCGAGTCCTTCCGCGCGCGCGGCGAGCCACATGTTCTGGATCGCGCACGCGACCGACGCGAGGTCCATCTCCGGCAGCGTCCGACGGCCGAACACGTGTCGCTCGCGACCGTCCATCAAAGCGATCACCAGCAGTTCCGCGCAATCGCGCATGCCTTCGACCTTCAGCTTCATGAACTCGTCGCGGCGCTTGCCGAGCGCGTCGGCGGTAGCGAGCCGTTCGCGCTCGACGATGTCGCGCAAGCCCGTGCGCAGCGCCGCATCGGTGATGCGCACGATGCGCCACGGCTGCATGTAGCCGACGCTCGGCGCGTGATGCGCCGCGTCGAGCAGACGCCGCAGCACCGCCGGATCGACCGGATCGGGCACGAAGTGGCGCATGTCGCGGCGTTCGTAAATCGCGCGATAGACCGCATCGCGCTCGGAGTCGTCAAAAGGCTTCGCCATGAAAGAGGGCGGCCGTGAAAGCCGGGTTGGAGGGCCAGTAAGCGTGCATATAGGTTGCCACAATCGGGCCCACGCGGAACACCGCTTCGCCGGGGGTGTCGCTGTGCGCGCGGGTGGCGAAGCGCTGCGGTTCGAGCGGTGTCGCGAGCTTCGAGTAATGAAACGTGTGGCCGGTCAGCGTGCCGTGCAGGCCGTCGATCTGCTGCATGCCGAGCGACGTGAAGCGCGTTTGCATCGTCGCGTGACCGGGCAGCAGGCCGAGCATCCGCGTGCGCGTGCCTTGCGCGTCGGTCAGGGTGTCGAGCAGGTAGAGCATGCCGCCGCATTCGGCGACCACCGGTTTGTCCGCCACGACGTGCGCGCGGATCGATGCCGCGCTGCTCATGTTGCCCGCGAGCGTCGCCATATGCAGTTCGGGATAGCCGCCCGGCAGATAGAGCGCGTGCGTGTCGGCGGGCAACGCTTCGTCGGCGAGCGGCGAGAAATAGCTGAGCCGCGCGCCGAGCGCTTCGAGCAGCGCGAGGTTGGCGGGGTAGATGAACGAGAACGCGGCGTCGCGCGCGATCGCGATGTGCGTGCCTTCGAGCAGACGCGGCAGCACCTCGGGCGACGGTGCGCCGAAATCGACCGGCGGCGGCAGTTCGGCGAGCGCGGTCGACGCGAGCGTATCCGCCGCGCGTTCGAGGCGCGCTTCCAGATCGTCGATTTCATCGGCTTGATGCAGGCCGAGGTGCCGGTCGGGCAGCGTGATCTCGTCGCTCGTGGCGATGTGGCCGCACCAGCGCAGTTCAGGCGGCAGCGCTTCCTGCAGCATCTGCGCGTGCCGGGCCGAGCCGACGCGATTCGCGAGCACGCCATGAAACGGCAGTTGCGGTCTGAAGCGCGCAAGACCGAACGCGAGCGCGCCGAAGGTCTGCGCCATCGCCTGCGCGGAAATCACCGCAAGCACCGGCACGCCGAACGTGGTCGCCAGATCGGCGCTGCTCGGCGTGCCGTCGAACAGGCCCATCACGCCTTCGATCAGGATCAGATCGGCTTCTTGCGCCGCCTGCGCGAGCAGGTTGCGGCACGCGCTTTCGCCGACCATCCATAGATCGAGCGACAGCACCGGCGCGCCGCTCGCGCGCGCGAGGATCATCGGGTCGAGAAAATCCGGCCCGGTCTTGAACACGCGCACGCGACGTCCGAGCCGCCGGTGATAGCGCGCGAGACCCGCGGTGATCGTGGTCTTGCCTTGTCCCGAGGCGGGCGCGCTGATGAACAGCGCGGGGCACGCTGCGGAGCGAGTCCCCTTGGGGGGCGCCCCGAAGGAAGTCCCCGTGGGGGGTGCGGACATCGTTCAGAACTCCACGCCGCGCTGCGCCTTCACACCCTGCTCGCGATACGGATGCTTGATCGCGCGCATTTCGGTGACGAGGTCGGCGGCTTCGATCAGCGCGTCGGGCGCATGGCGCCCGGTCACGACGACGTGCAGCATCGGCGCTCGCGCATTGATCACGGCGAGCACTTCGTCGAGCGGCAGGTACTCGTACTTCAGCACGGTGTTCAGCTCGTCGAGGATCACCATCTGGTAGTCGCCGCTTTCGATCATCCGCCGCGCTTCGTTCCAGCCCTTGCGCGCGGTCGCCATGTCGGCTTCGCGGTTCTGCGTGTTCCACGTATAGCCGTCGCCCATCGTGACGAAATCGCATTGCGCGATCGCGCCGAGGAAATCGCGCTCCGACGTATGCAGCGCGCCCTTGATGAACTGCACGACACCCAGCCGCATGCCGTGGCCGAGCACCCGCACGGCCATGCCGAACGCGGCTGTGCTCTTGCCCTTGCCGGTGCCGGTGTTGACGATCAGCAGGCCTTTTTCGACGGTCGCGCTGGCCTGTTTCTTTTCGTGGCCTTCGCGGCGGCGCTCGGTCATGCGTTGATGCGATTCGGGATCGGTTTTCATCGGAGGTCCTGGTCTTGAGGGGCGGGATGGAAGGGCGCTACGTCGCCGGGTGCGCAGTCGCTCGCCGCCGCAATCGCGACGGTAATGCCGGCGTGCGTGGTCTTGCGTACGACCAGACGGGCGTTTTTCGCGATTGTCGCGCAGACCGACGCTGCTGCCGCCAGTAGCGCACACGGTTCGCACACACCGTCGACACCAAGATGCGCGCGCGCGGCCGCCGACGGCGACGCGACCGGTGCGGCGGTGATCTGCTCGCGGCTGAACAGTTGCAGCGGTAGTTGATGGCGCGAACAGAATTCGAGCAGACCTGCTTCGTTGGCTTTGGCGTCGATCGTCGCGATGGTGTGGATCTGCTCGAAGGCATTCGAACCGAGTGCTGCGCGCACGGCGGCTTCGATGTCAGCCGCATCGCTGTGCAAGCGGCAACCTACGCCGACGCTCAGCGTTTTAATCGCGCTCGCAGCTTGTTCGTGAGCGACTCGGCCGTCGCGTTTGGCCGCATCACGCGCAAGCGCGAACGAGGCCACGCCGCCGATCACGACGATCGCCGGCGAGCCGAGCCCCGCGCGCACGACCGCCTCGGCAAACTCGCGCAGCGGCGCGAGCACGTGACGCTGCTCGGGCCGCGTCGCCGATTCGATCGCCGCGCAGGGCGTATCGGCGGACATGCCGGCCGCGAGCAACGCGCCGACGATTTCGCCGAGCCGCCGCATGCCCATATAGATCACGAGCGTCATGCGCGTCGCGGCGAGCGCGGCCCAGTCCGGCTCGCCACCGCCGGCGCCGTGGCCGGTGACGAACACGACGCCCTGCGCGTAATCGCGATGCGTGACCGGGATGCCGAGCGTCGCGGGCGCGGCGATGCCGGCCGTGATGCCGTTGATCACGTCGACTTCGATACCCGCCGCCTGCAGCGCCTGCAATTCTTCGCCGCCGCGGCCGAACACGAACGGATCACCGCCTTTGAGCCGCGCCACGCTGCGTCCCGCGCGCAGATGCCCGAGCATTTGCGCGACGATCTCCGCTTGCGGCGTTGACGGATGGCCGCCGCGTTTGCCGACGTACACGACTTGCGCGTTGGCGCTTGCAAACTGCAGTACGTCGGGATTGACCAGATCGTCGACCAGCACGACATCGGCCTGGGCGAGCGCACGAGTGGCCTTCAGGGTCATCAGTTCGACGTCGCCGGGACCGGCGCCGATCAGCCAGGCGCGCGTCATCGCGGCGTGCATGGCGCATGCCATGCGGAGATGGGGGGAGAGAAGCGGCGTGCGACGGTGCACGCAGCGGTGAATATGGATGTCATGCGGTACAGCGAATCGGGGTGCGGTCACTCGTGCGGTTCGCGGCGGATTCTTCAGAGAGAACGCCACGACACACGCGATGCCACGTTTCTACGCCTTCACATCCGTTCCCCGCGGATTCCGGCGGCCGGCGGCGCAACCTGATGCACGGATGCATGCGGCGCCGCCTCCGCGTCTGGCCGGTATCCGGGCTGGCGGCCTCACGCGCTTCGCCTTCCCGTGCCGGTTGCGAATCTGCGGATTCGCGGGACAGTGGCATCAAAAAACGCATGCGCGGCACGGTGGAATCGAAGGCGATTCGAATCGCGCGCCGCAGGTCGCTTACCGTTGCGGGGACAGCACAGGTTGAACGCGCGACGCGCTGCCTGTTTCCCGTTTAACTGCACATGCGAGCGCATGTGCGGGCACCAAACGCGCGCATACGATAGCACATGACGCCTTGCCAGATAAGCCTCGGCGGCGCTTTCCGGCGCTCTGCGTTCCTTGACTGCGCATGCCCGGGGGCCTACACTCGCACGCACTTTGGGTGCTCGCGTGCGCGTTCGTGCGCATGCAGTTAAACGGGAAACAGGGAGCCATCTGCGCTAGAGCGGCTAACCTGTGCTGTCCCCGCAACGGTAAGCGAAAAGCGGTTCCGGCTTGATAGCCGGGCGCCGCGGTGCCGGCTTCGATGTCCTCGCGCAAGGTCGCGTCGACATATCACCACTGGACGAGAAACCACTCGTCCGGGAAGGGGGAGCGGCGCTTTCGCCAGCCCGGATACCGGCCCGAAGAAGCAGAACGACCGCCGCGGGGATGCGGCGGCGCGTTCATGACCTCAGTTCCGCTTTCTGTATTTCCGTTGTCGCGGCAATGCCGTCGTTCGTCCCCGTGTCTAGTGATCGCTGGTACTGTTGCGCGTGCTTCATTCGCTCCATTCGCCAGCCGATGCCGACCGATGCGCGGAACTTGCGGCAGACCGATGCAACGCAAAGGGATGGACCTCACGATGCAAACTCAATTGCGCAAGATTCCCGTCACGATCGTTACCGGCTTTCTCGGCAGTGGCAAAACTACGTTGCTGCGGCACATCCTTCAGCATGCGGGCGGCAAGCGCATCGCGGTGATCGTCAACGAGTTCGGCGAACTCGGCATCGACGGCGAAATCCTCAAGGGCTGCGGCATCGGTTGCGATGAAAACGGCGTCGAGACCGAAGGACAATTGTATGAACTCGCGAACGGTTGTCTGTGCTGCACCGTGCAGGAAGAGTTTTTCCCGGTGATGGAAAAGCTCGCAGAGCGGCGCGACGAACTCGATCACGTGCTGATCGAAACCTCGGGGCTCGCGTTGCCGAAGCCGCTCGTGCAGGCGTTCAACTGGCCGCAGATCCGCAACGGCTTCACGGTCGACGCGGTGGTGACGGTGGTGGATGGCCCGGCCGCCGCAAGCGGCCAGTTCGCCGATAACCCGGTCGCCGTCGATGCGCAGCGCAAGGCCGATCCGAATCTCGATCACGAGTCGCCGCTGCACGAGCTGTTCGAAGACCAGTTGTCGGCTGCCGATCTGGTGATTCTGAACAAGACCGATCTGATCGACGACGCGCGGCAGCACGAAGTGGAAGCCGCGATCCGCGCGGAGATTCCGCCGCAGGTGAAGATCGTGCGCGCGCAGCGGGGGCAGCTCGACCTGCATACGCTGCTGGGGCTCGAAGCGGCGTCGGAACAGACGATCCATCTGCGTCACGACCACCACGGTTCCGCCGACGACCCCGATCATCACCACGACGAATTCGATTCGGTCGTCGTGCAGGCATCGGTGCCGTCGCGCGACGCGGCGCTCGCCGCGTTGCAGACGCTGGTCGAAAGCCACACGATTTACCGTGTCAAAGGCTTCGCGGCACTGCCGGGCGCGGCGATGCGCCTCGTGATCCAGGGCGTTGGCCGGCGCTTCGACAGCTACTTCGACCGGCGCTGGCAGGCGGGCGAAAGCGGCGACGACGCCCTGAGCCGCTTCGTCCTGATCGGCGAAGACCTCGATCAACCCGCGCTGCAACAGGCGTTCGACGCGGCGCTCGGCGCGACGTCGAACGCGACGGCATAACGGGCGCGCCAGCATGCATTTGCTGCGCACGACGCCGGGCGGTTTCGTCGACGATACGCAGGGCGTGATCCGCATCGATCAGCAGCCCGCCGAGATCGTCGTGCTCAGTTCCGCCGACACCACGCTGTCGCTGCTCGCGAGCGTGGTGCCGCGTCTCGATGACGGCTTCCCGAGCCTGCGGCTCGCGAACGTCACGTATCTGCGTCAGCCTGCCTCGGTCGATTTCTATCTCGACGACGTGTTGCAGCATGCGCGCGTGGTCGTCGTCGATCATCTCGGCGGCGAAGCGTATTGGCCGTACGGCATCGAGCAGGTCGTCGCGCTCGCGCAGCGCAAACAGCAAACGCTCGCGATGTTTTCCGGCGATCTGCAGGAGGACCCGAACCTGCTCGCGCGCAGCACCGCGAGCGCCGAGTTGTGTCAGCAGTTGTGGCGCTATCTGCGCGAGGGCGGTCCGCAGAACGCCGAGGCGTTTTTGCGCTGCATCGCGTACCGCGCGCTCGGTCGGGGGCGCGCGCCCGAGCCGCCGCGCGCATTGCCGGCCGCGTCGCTGTATCACCCCGAGCGCGATACGCCTACCGTTGCCGACTGGCAGGCGCGTTGGCGGCAGGACGCGCCGGTCGTCGCGATCCTGTTCTACAAGGCGCATCTGCAGGCCGCCAATACCGCGGTGTTCGATGCGTTGATCGATGCGCTCGAAGCGCAAGGGCTCAATCCGCTGCCGCTCGCGATCACGTCGTTGAAGGATGCGATGAGCCGCGATGTCGTGCAGTCGCTGTGCGCGCAACATGGCGTCGTGCTGGTGCTGAACACCACCGCGTTCGCCGCGTCCGCGATCGACGACCCGGAGCCGCTCGCACTCGCCGGCGACGCGCCGGTGTTCCAGGTGATCCTGAGCGGCGGCAATCGCGACGATTGGCTGAAAGACAACCACGGCCTCAATTCGCGCGATATCGCGATGCACGTCGCGCTGCCCGAAGTGGACGGGCGCATCATCACGCGCGCGATCAGCTTCAAGGGGCTCGCGTATCGCTGTGCGCATACGCAGGTCGACGTGGTTCGTTATCAGCCCGACCTCGAACGGGTGCGCTTTCTCGCCGAGCTGAGCCGGCGCTGGTGCCGTCTGCGTTCGCTCGATAACGCCGACAAGAAAGTCGCGTTGATTCTCGCGAACTATCCGATGAGCGAAGGGCGCATCGGCAATGGCGTGGGACTCGATACGCCGGCATCGGTGGTCGGCATTCTGTCGATGCTGCGCGATGAAGGCTATCGTGTCGGCGAATTGCCAGACAGCGGCGACGCGTTGTTGAACAGGCTGACCGAGGGCGTGACCAACGATCCGGTCGTCCGCGATCTGCGTCCGGCCCTGCAAAGCCTCGCACTCGACGACTATCTCGCGCATTTCAACGCGTTGCCAGCGAGCGTGCGCGACGCGTTGAACGCGCGCTGGGGCAAGCCCGACCAGGACCCGACGCTGCGGCGCGGCCGCTTCATGATCGCGGGCTGGCGCTGCGGGCAGGTGTTCGTCGGCATTCAGCCTTCGCGTTCGCGCGAACAAGGCGACTATGCGAGCTATCACGATGCCGAGCTCGTACCGCCGCATGCGTACCTCGCGTTCTACTTCTGGCTGCGCCACCAGTTCGGCATCGACGCGGTCGTGCACGTCGGCAAGCACGGCAACCTGGAGTGGCTGCCGGGCAAAAGCGTCGCGCTGAGCGACGCGTGCTGGCCCGATCTGATTCTCGGGCCGATGCCGCATCTGTATCCGTTCATCGTCAACGATCCGGGCGAGGGCAGCCAGGCGAAGCGGCGCGCGCAGGCGGTGATCATCGATCATCTGATGCCGCCGCTTACGCGCGCTGAAAGCTATGGGCCGCTGCAAGACCTCGAACGCCAGGTCGACGAATACTACGAAGCATTGATGGTCGATCCGCGTCGCGCAAAGCTCTTGCGTCGCACGATTCTGACGACGATCGTCGAGCATCGGCTGCACGAAGAACTGAGTCTCGCGGCGCCGAACGGACAGGACGATGAAGACGCGCTGCTCACGCGCGTCGATGCGTGGCTGTGCGAGCTGAAGGAAGCACAGATTCGCGATGGCCTGCATACGTTCGGGCAGTCGCCGCGCGGCGCGCAGCGACGCGATACGCTGCTCGCGCTCGGGCGCTTTCCCATCGGCGATGGACAGGGCGGCAAGGCCGGGCTCGTCGACGCGCTGGCGCGCGATCTGCGCATCGATCATCTGTTCGATCCGTTGAGCGTGGATTGGGCCGCCGCATGGGACGGCCCGCGTCCCGAAGTTTTGCAGCGGGTCAGCGACGCACCGTGGCGACATTGCGGCGATACCCGCGAGCGCCTGGAGTTGCTTGCGGGCGAGCTGTTGCGCGGCGTCTGCGGTGTCGATTGCGATGACGCGGATCGTTCGCGGGCCGTCCCCGCAGGCGACGAGAGTCTGCCGCAAGCGGCACAGGTGATCGCGCGCCTGCGCGACGACGTGCTGCCGCGCCTCGACGCCTGTGGCCCGCAGGAAATGACGCAGCTCAAGCGCGGCCTCGAAGGGCGTTTCGTGCCGCCAGGTCCGAGCGGCTCGCCTTCGCGCGGTCGGCCCGACGTATTGCCCACCGGCCGCAACTTCTATTCGGTCGACACGCGCGCGGTGCCGACCCAAGCCGCGTGGGCACTCGGCCTGAAATCGGCACAGCAACTGATCGAGCGGCATCTGCAGGAGCATGGCGATTATCCGCGCGCGATCGGCCTGTCGGTCTGGGGCACCGCGACGATGCGCACCGGCGGCGACGATATCGCTCAGGCGCTCGCGCTGCTCGGCGTGCGGCCGAAGTGGGCGCCGGGCAGTCATCGCGTGACGGACTTCGAGATCATGCCGATCGAAGCGTTCGACCGGCCGCGTATCGATGTCACCTTGCGCGTATCCGGTTTCTTTCGCGATGCGTTCGCGAACGTGATGCATCTGTTCGATGCGGCCGTGCAGGCGGTTGCCGACCTCGACGAGCCCGCGGAGCTGAATCCAATTCGCGCGCGCGTGCAGCGCGAACGCGATGCGTTGATTGCCCGCGGCATGGACCCGGTCGATGCGCGCAAGCGCGCCGGCTGGCGCGTGTTCAGCGCGCGACCCGGCGCGTACGGCGCGGGTCTGCAGCAGATGATCGACTCGCGCGAGTGGCAGACCGACGCCGATCTGGCGAACGCGTATCAGGCGTGGGGCGGATATGCGTATGCGCAGAAGAGCGCGGGCGAGGAGGCGCATCAAGCGTTTGGCGCGCGCCTCGCAGCGCTGGATGTGGTGCTGCAGAACCAGGACAACCGCGAGCACGACGTGCTCGATTCGAACGACTACTACCAGTTTCAGGGTGGCATGGTCGCGGCGGTACGGCATCTGGCCGGTCAGCAGCCGAGTGTCTATCACGCCGATCACAGCAATCCGGCCGCGCCGCGCGTGCGGACGCTGCAGGAGGAGATTGCGCGCGTGATCCGCTCGCGCGTGGTCAATCCGAAATGGCTCGATGGCGTGAAGCGCCACGGCTACAAGGGCGCGGCCGAGATCGCCGCGACCGTCGACTATCTGTATGGCTACGACGCGACCGCGCGCGTGATCGCCGATCATCAATACGCGCTCGTCGCCGATGCTTATCTGAACGACGCCGACACTCGCGCGTTCATGCAACGGCACAACCCGCATGCGCTGCATTCGATCTGCGAGCGTTTGCTCGAAGCGATGCAGCGAGGGCTGTGGCAGCAGCCGGGCGACTATCGCGCGCAGGTGGAAGCGCATCTGCTTGCGAGCGAACAGCAGATCGAAGGAAGACAAACATGAATGGAGCGATGCGAGGAACGGACGACGTAGGCAGCGCGGGCTCTGTGTCGGGCACAGCATCGCGGCCGGTTTTTCCGTTTGCCGCGCTGATTGGCCAGGCCTCGTTGCAGCAGGCGCTGGTGCTCGCTGCGATCGATCCGGGCTTGGGCGGCGTACTGATCAGCGGACCGCGCGGCACCGCGAAGTCGACCGCCGCGCGCGCGCTCGCCGAGCTGCTGCCGGAAGGGCAGCTCGTGAATCTGCCGCTTGGCGCGAGCGAGGATCGTCTGATCGGCACGCTCGATATCGAAACCGTGCTGCGCGACGGCTCAGTACGCTTCTCGCCGGGGCTGCTCGCGAAGGCGCATCGCGGCGTGCTGTACGTCGATGAAGTCAATCTGCTGCCCGATGCGCTCGTCGATGCGTTGCTCGATGCGGCGGCGAGCGGCGTGAATACCGTCGAACGCGATGGCGTGTCGCACAGTCATGACGCGAACTTCGTGCTGATCGGCACGATGAATCCCGAAGAGGGCGAGTTGCGGCCCCAACTTATCGACCGCTTCGGTCTGATGGTGGAGTTGCAGAACGCGTTCGAGCCGCAGGTGCGGCAGGCGATCGTCAAAGCGCGGTTCGCGTTCGATCTCGATCCCGCGGGGTTTCGTGCCTCTTATGCGGAGCAGCAGGCTTCATACGTGCAGCGAATTCGCTCGGCGCGCGCGGCGCTGCCGCTGCTGGCGTTCGATGACACCGTCCATGCGCGCGTGAGCGCGCTATGCATCGACGCGGCCGTCGACGGCCTGCGCGCCGACCTCGTGATGCTGCGCGCGGCGCGTGCGCTGGCCGCGTTCGAACAGACGGATGCGGTGACGGTCGGACATGTGGAGCGCGTCGCCGATGCGGTGCTGCTTCATCGGCGACGTCAACATGATTCGCAACATGCGAATCAGCGTCAGCCGGAAAGCGAGGCGCGGTCACAGCGCGTCGCCGGGGGTGCGTCCGGCGATACGGCGATATCTTCCGCTGACTCCGACTGGGGTTACCTGCCGCCCGAGCCGACCGCGACTGTGCCCGTCAAAGGCGTCATTCCGCTCGACGCAAAAAAACGCTGAGCCATCGGAAGGGCGCCGCCGCTGACTCGCGCAGCGGTTTTCGATGGCCGCAAGGTGCGGGGGCGGGTGCGCGCGACACGTCGCGCGGCGAACCGGGCCGGCGCATTGCCTGGCCACCGACGCTCGCCGCGATGCGCGAGCGCACGCTGCGTCGCGAGCATTTGCGTTTCGCACGCGAAGCGCCGCGCGGCGGTGTGCTGCATTGCTTCGTGCTCGATTGCTCCGGGTCGATGCTGGCGGGCCAACGCCTCGCGCTCGCGAAGGGGCTACTGACTGCCTTGTTCGACCGTGCGAGTGCGATGCGCAGCGAGGCTGCGCTGATCTGCTTCGGCGGCGCGGGCGCGGACATACGCTTCGGTCCCGCCGTGCCGCGCTGGTGGAACGAGCGATGGCTCGCGCCCGTGGGCGGAGGTGGCGGCTCGCCGCTCGCGTCGGGCGTGCGGAGCGCCGCGCATTTGCTCGAGCGCTGCGCGCGGCGACGTCCGGCCCAGCAGCGCTGGCTCTGGATTCTGACCGACGGCCGCACGCGCGACGAACCCGCGCGGCCGGCCGACGCCGACGAAGTCGTGTTCGTCGATTTCGAGCGTGGTGCGATACGGCTCGGCCGTTGCGAAGTGCTCGCCAATGCGTGGGGAGCGCGGCGGTTGACGCCGGAACAGCTGATCGGCTGATCGATGTGTGCGCAGCGAGCTCGGACTGCTCCGTCCGCGCGCGCGTTGGTTGCCAGCCGGAGCGTCTATTTCAGCCCGTTGGACCAATGCTGCACATCCTCCTGACGATCGAACACGAACACCTTCATCGCCATCTGTTGAGCGGAATCGAGTTGATCCAGTTCGAGCCCATGCATGGACGGCTCGCCAGGCGTCTTGCCCTTCTGAACGTTGCGGATCACTGCCATCGTCTCGATCTGCGAATCGTATTCGGCCGACTTCAGCCGAAACGCGATGCGTAGCCGCTCGCCGACCTCGCCCAGTGTCCATGACGCGCACAACGACATGCCGAGTGCGCTGATGCCTTTGGCGAGGCCAAGGCCTTCGTATGTGTCGCCGGCCACACCGATGCCAAACCGCACGGGCAGATGCGCGTGGACGCGGATCGATTTGCGCTCGCGTAGCCGGCGGACCATGCCGGGTCTCGACAACACGACATAGTCGAACGGCACGCGGCAGACTGCTTCGACCGTGCAGACGAAACGGAACACGGCCTGACTCGCGATCGCGACGAGCTCGACGTTCTCGCCGGGCGTGAGCGGCAGCGGTTGGCCCTGCTGCATGGGCGGCGTGACGAACAGCGCATGATTCGGCGCGAAACCGATGATGCGGCATGGGTGCATCGGCGCGCCGCTGCCGAGTTGCGAACGCATGCCGATCAATGCGCCGATCTCGAGGTGCATGTCTTTCAGCGTCAGCTCGACGGTCTCGTCGGGCTGGGTCGTGGGCGCCGGCAGTTGTCGTGCGCCGAGGTCGTGCAGGTCGCCGCGGTGCGGGTGGAAGTGTTGGAACAGAAAGGCGCGTTCGTCGGTGGTCGCGAGCGTCGTCGCGCTTGCGAACAGCAGCGTACCGTCGGCATCGACGATCGGCCATGGGAGCGGCGTGCCTACCGGCACCGAATCGGGTTCGAGCGCCGGCGATGCAGCGGCGCGCTGGGTTTCCTCGACGTGTGCGTCGACGCGATTGTCCATAGTCGGCAGCGAATTTAAGTGGCGGGATGATCTGATTGACGGCGAGGAAGGGTAAAACTTTAACTTGGGGAGCGGTGGCGGATTCGCGCTGTGCTCGGACTACTTTGTTTTGTCGGTATCTGGACTTCAGTGGATTGAATTGGAGGACTAACTATTTTTGCTTCTTTTTAGGTCTGACGTGAGTTGACTCTTTTGCGGGTGTGGGCAAGAAAACGGAGACGAGAGTCTTTGCTCCCAAAAGAAATTCGCAGAAGGGGCTTGACGGGTTGTCGATCGCTCTCCATAATCCCGCTTCTCTGCTGCAGACGCAGCGACGCAAACGAAGCAGTGCCGGGTGGTGGTAGTTCAGGCGCTGCGGGTTGGGCGGATCGATCTTTAAAAACTAACAGCCGATAAGTGTGGGCGCTTGATGCGGAATGCGGCGGCGGATCCGTATGGATCTGCTGCAGGGCAAAAGTATCAGAAGCCTCACACAGTATTAGAGGAAGGTTTATCTGTCGAAAGACGGATTGATCATCGTCAGTACGTTGAGTGAGCGACCGGTTCGTCAGCAGGAAACTGCGGAACCGAAAACAGTAACAGGTTTGAACTGAAGAGTTTGATCCTGGCTCAGATTGAACGCTGGCGGCATGCCTTACACATGCAAGTCGAACGGCAGCACGGACTTCGGTCTGGTGGCGAGTGGCGAACGGG
>NZ_JBFRCK010000033.1:0-91287 GCF_040965775.1 Paraburkholderia sp. BR10954 | reverse complement strand
ATACGTGGCTCGACGAATGGGGCGTCGACCTCGCGGTGCGCGAGCGCGGCGGCCTGAAGCCGCCCGTTGCCGCGCAACCGGCGCGGCAGATCTGGCTATTGCAGCGCAAGGCCGGCAAGCTCGGTGGCGGGCTCGGCAAGACGTCGGGCTGGGTGCATCGCGCGGCGCTCGCGAGGAACGGCGTGCAGATGCTAGGCGGCGTCGAGTATCGGGAGATCAGCGCGCGCGGTCTGAGGATCGCGCGAGACGGTGCCGACGAATGGCTCGACGTCGATACGATCGTCGTGTGCGCGGGGCAGGAGTCGTTGCGCGAGCTAATGCCGTCGACCGTCGATGGCAAGCACGGCAGCGG
The DNA here is from genome assembly GCF_040965775.1 of Paraburkholderia sp. BR10954. Lineage (NCBI taxonomy): Bacteria > Pseudomonadati > Pseudomonadota > Betaproteobacteria > Burkholderiales > Burkholderiaceae > Paraburkholderia > Paraburkholderia sp. BR10954. The sequence continues at coordinate 90,935 of NZ_JBFRCK010000033.1, read as the reverse complement.
CGGCCCGCGTTTTCATGTGATCGGCGGCGCGAAGCTCGCCACTGAGCTCGATGCGAAGCGCGCGATCCGCGAGGGCGCGGAGCTGGCGGCGGCGCTTTGACAACGGCGCCGCGGTTCGACCAGAACCGCGCCGCCGCTCAGGCGCTGCCCTTCTTCTGGTAATCGAACCAGAACGACAAGCCGACGCTGCTCAGGATCACGATCGTCGCGATCACCGTCGAGCGTGTGACCGGCTCGCCGAGCAGCAGCGCACCCAATGCAACCGCGACGATCGGATTCACGTACATGCAGCTGCTCGCGATGATCGGGCTCGTGTGGCGAATCAGATAACCGTACGCGACGAACGCGGCCATCGTGCCGATCAGCATCAGATACAGGAACGCGACGAGCGGCAGGAAATGCAGCTCGAGCATCCGCTCGCCCGCCGCCCACGCGACTAGCGTCGAGATCGCGCCGCCAAGGCCGATCTGCAGTGAGGTCGACAGAAACAGGTCCGACGGCAGCTTCAGCACTCCGGCCAGATGCGCGCCGCCGGCCCAGAACAGCGCGCCGCACAGAATCGCGAGACTGCCTCCCACCGAGCCCGGCGTGCTGTCGCCGTGACTCAGAATCACGATGCCGGCGAGCCCGAGCCCGACCGCGAACCATTCGCCGCGGCCGATCTTCTGTCCGGCGGCGGCCGCGATCACGGTCGCGAACAGCGGCACAGTCGCGACCATCACGGCCGCGGTGCCGGTGCCGACCGTGCGCATGCCGTACGCGAGCATGCCGCTCGACAGACCCACCAGCATCGTGCCGACGAGGCCCGCGTTGCGAATTTCGGCGACGCTCGGCCAGACCGGCTTGCGGCGCGCGGCGAACACGAACAGACCGATGCCGGCGAACAGGTTGCGCAAGCCCGACATCAGCAGCGGCGGGAACGAGCCGAGCGCGACGTGCACGGCGAGATAGGTCGAGCCCCACACCAGATAAACGACGGCAAGCGCGAGCGCGACCCGCCCTTTGCGCGACTGCGGCAGACGCAGCGACCAGCCAGACGGAGAAAAAACCGAGCGTTGCAGCGACATGCGTTCAGCCCGCCGTCGCCACTCGACCCGCGCGCTGCGCTCGATGCCCGCGAGGCGCCGCGCCTGCGTCGATGCCTTTCGGACGGGATGGCGGGCACCGCATCGGCGATGCGGTCTGACGGGTGAGGCTGGCGGACATGTCGGTGGAACAGTAAGACGATGGGCGGCGCAGGAAGCGCCAGAAACGGCTGTGGCGGCGGAATCGGTCAAAACGACGCGATGCAACGCGGCCGCGATGCGCGGCGACGCCGCGGGCGAAAGCCGCGGCGCGCAACGCATTATGCAGTAAGCGCCGAGTGCGCCGCGCGACAGAATCGTAACTTTTTGGTTTCCTGCAACAAAAAAGCCGGGGACGCATCCCCGGCTTCCATTCAGCGTCGAATCCGTTCGATGCTCCACGCATCGGCAGGATCGCTAAGCACCCCGCACGCGGACTCAGTTGCCCATCGCGCCCGACGCCTCGTGCTTCATGCCCATCGCGCCGCCGCCCTTTTTCATCGAATCGTGTTTCATCGCGTCCTTTTTCATGCCGTCCTTCGACATGCTGTCTTTGGACATCGAATCTTTCGACATCGTGTCTTTCGACATCGCATCGTTTGACATCGCGCCGCTCGCCTGCGCGAATGCGGCGCCGCCGCTTGCCAGCATCAGCAACGCGATCGTGGTGACTGCAATCTTCTTCATGGGATGACTCCGTTGGTGGTGGATGAATCGAAACCGGCTCGTGCCGGCGTGCTTCCGAAGCCGCTGCCGCAAGCGCGCGTGCGCCCGCATGCGTCAGGAGCCTCCGAACCAGTTGTAGCCCTGGTCGACCCAATAGCCGCCGGGATACGTATTGGTGACGAATATCTCGACGATGTGCTTCGGATTCTTGTAGCCGAGCTTGGTCGGCATGCGCAGCTTCATCGGGTAGCCGTATTTCGCGGGTAGTCGCTCGCCGTCGTAAGAGAACGTCAGCAGCGTTTGCGGATGTAATGCGGTCGGCATGTCGATGCTTTCGTAGTAGTCGTCCGCGCATTTGAAGCCGACGTACTTCGCCGTCGTATCCGCGCCGACACGCCGCAGAAAATCGCCGAATGGCGTGCCGCCCCAGCGGCCGATCGCGCTCCAGCCTTCGACGCAGATATGCCGCGTGATCTGCTCGGCATGCGGCAGCGCGTACAGTTCGGGCAGCGTCCACACGCGCTTGCCGGTCACGAGCCCGCTCAGCTTCAGCTGATAATCGGAGCCGTCGACGTGCGGCACGTCGTCGATGCCGTAGTACGCGTTGAAGGGAAACGGTCGCGTGATCTGCGCTTCCGTGTAGGTCGGCGCGAGCTGCTTGGGGTCGAACAGCGCGGCCTGGGCGCGATCGTTCAGCCGCGACACAGCGGTGAGGAAGCGGTTCACGGAAGCGTCGTCGGTCAGCGAGCAGCCGCTCAGCATCGATAGACCGCCGAGCGTCAATAGCTGCTTGCCGAACAGGCGGCGCGACGGCATCGCCAGTTCGCGCTTCGCATCGAGCAGGATCGACGCGCGGTCGAGCGTGTGGCCAACACGCTGCGTGGGCTGGTCTGCTGGTTTGTCGATTGGCTTGTTCATGATTCGGTATCCGTAGGGGGTTCGCGTCGCGCGTCGATGAGCGTGAATATCGGCATGGCCGTCAGCAGCCGCGGCTCAATGTCCGCGCAGCATCGCGAGCAACGAACGCGGCACGAGCGCGACCATCGCCAGATGCACCGCAAGAAACGCGGCCAGCAGCGACATCGCGGTGAAGTGCACGACGCGTGCGTTGTCGTAGCCGCCCATCAGTTCACGCAGCAGCGGAAACTGCACCGACTTCCAGATCGCGAGCCCCGATAGCACCAGCACGATCAGATCGGCGATCGCGAACAGGTAGGCGAATTTCTGCACCGCGTTGTAGACGCGCAGATCGTCGTGCGACAGCTTCCCGCGCAACGCGGCGATGAAATCGCGCAGCACCGCGCTCGGCGTCAGCGGCAGGAACTTGCGCACGAACCGCCCGCTCGCGAGATTCAGCGCGATATACACGAGGCCGTTGAACACCAGCAGCCACATCGCCGCGAAGTGCCATTGCAGCGCGCCGCCGAGCCAGCCGCCCAGCGTGATCGCGGTCGGAAAGCTGAACGCCGGAAAGATCGGCGACGCGTCGTAGATGCGCCAGCCCGACAGCATCATCACGATCGCCGCGAGCGCGTTCAGCCAATGCGTGATGCGCAGCCACAGCGGGTGAATGACGCCGCGCTTGGGTGCGGCTGGCGCGGAGGGTGCGCCGGGGCGCAACGCGTGCGGCGTGGGTGTGGACATGGCGGCTCTCCTCGGGCAGCGGTAGAGAATGCGGCGCGTGCGATGTCGATCAACGGCACGCGGGAAGATCGGCCGCTTGCAGCACGTCGCCGCTCGCGTCGCTTTCGACGAACGCGACCACGCCGAAGCGGTCGGCGGCGTTGTCGATCGGATCGGCTTTCGCGTCGACGCTCGCTTCGCGTAGATCGATGTCCTGACGAATCCGCGCGTGACCGGCGACGAGTGGCACGGGCCCGAACCATGCGCGCACGACGCGCTCGTGATGCAGCGTCGCGCCGCGGTTTTCGCCCGCGCCGACCTGCGTCGTCAGCGCGTTCTCGTAGACCGCAACATAGGCGCTCAACGGACCCGTGATGGCGGCTGCCGTCGTGCTGAACTGCGCATCGACATCGAACGCGCCGGGCGCACGCGGGCTCAGCGCGAGCGCGACATTGGCCTGCGCGGGTGCGGCGACGAGTTCGTCGATGCGGCGCTCGAAACTGTCGCGTTGCGACCAGTCGCGCAGCTCGCGGCCCGCGACGAATACTTCCGGCGTATAGATCGTGTGCGCGCCCGCGAGATGCGTCAGCGTCTCCTGACGTTCGGTGAAGCGATGCTGGGAAAACCGGTCGCTCCAGCCGAGGCTGTTCCAGTAGTCGACGTGCAGTGCGAGGGGCACGATGCCGTGGGCGACGCCGTTGCTTTTCCATTGACCGAGCCAACGGTCGGCGGGCGGGCAGCTATCGCAGCCCTCGCTGCTGTACAGCTCGACGAGCGCTAACCGGTGCGCGGGGCTGTGCGTCGCGCATAGGGGCGCGGCCGCATCGGCCGCACGGATGCCCGAAGCGCTCAGCACAACGAGCGCGAGGCCGGCGGCGGGCCTGGAAAAACTCGTAAAGCGCTGAAGTAGCGAGCGATTGTGCGCGGTCGACATGACGTGCTCCGATCGTAGTCTGCACGTTTGTCGAACCGCGCGGCCGGTTATGACAAGCCTCTTTTAATTTTTTTCCGGCATGGCTAGCGAGCCAAGGCTCGCCGCGACTCAGTCGTAACTAACCACTACCGTCACGCGCGTGTCCGCATCGGTGCGCCGCGCGTTCAGCGACAGCACGCCGCCCGCGCGATCGACCGCGTAGTGGCCGTCGCGGGCCAGCACGCCGTGCCCAGTGCCATCGACGAAACGCGCTGCCACCAGATCGCGCGACTGCGTGCCGCCGTTCACTTCGAGCGTGACATCGGCCCCGCTGACGACGCCCGGCGGCGCGCTGAACGTCACCGTGCGCGAGAAGCGCTGACCGGCCACGCTCGTACTATCGACGGCGACGCCAGTGGGCGCCGTATCCGCACTGATCTGCAGCGGCGGTGCGACGATCATCCCCACGAACCGGATCACGCCGCCCCTCACCGTCGATGCCGCCGGCGCCGCCAGCGGCGCGGCAAGCAATGCCACCACCGCGGCTGTGCGACCGAACGTTCGCCACCGCATTGTTTCCGCTTTCATGTGCACCTCTCTGTCAATCGGCGCGAGTCGCGTCGCGCCATTCACGCGCCATCCCGCGAATCGGTTCGCTGGAGTGCGGCCTTGCTGCACTTTGTTTAACGGCAATCCTTTGACTGGCTTGAACGCAATGCGGATCACGTCGCTTTCTTCTGGCACCGCACAAAGACGGCCGATCGACGGAGCGCGATGTCGCCAACGGAAGTGCCCGAGACAGCGTGCTAACATCAAGCTTTCGTCGCTGGTGTCGCGGGCTTCACGTTTTGCTGCGCGGCAACCTGCCGTTCGCTATTCCCATCACCTGGTCGTTTTGCCCGTGACTTCGCTGCGTCGTCCGACTTTCCGTGCTCTCGCCCGCTTGCGCCCATGCCGCCGCGCAGGCGGCTGCGCGCGCGCGGGCGTCGCGCCGCACGGCACGGGCGAGACGTCCCGAACGCTCCCGCTTCACGCCGCCCGGCGCCCTCGCTGACGTAGCCTGCCGATACCCGGGGGCCGCGTCGCCGGGCTCCGGGCTCCGGGCTTTCCCATTCGCACTCATCCGCCGACCACCCGCATGGGATCGTCGCACGCGGCCATCCTTCACCGCCTTATCGGAGTCCTGATGATGAAGAAGATCAAAACCTGCTATCTGACCGAACTCGACGTGACCCGCCTCGAGAAACATGCGGCCGCCAACGCCAAGCTGCAGCAAATGCTCGACGACGTGCTCGAACGCGCGGTAATCGTCGACTCGCACGACATCCCGGCCGACGTCGTCACGATGAACTCGCAAGCAACGCTGATCGATTCGGCGAGCGGCGAACAAATGACGTGGACCGTCGTCTATCCGCCCAACGCCGATTTCGCGCAAGGGCGGCTGAACGTATTCTCGCCGGCCGGCCTCGCGCTGCTCGGCGCGCGCCGCGGCGAGAGCATCAGCTTTACGCCACCCAGCGGCGATCAGCAAGTGCTCAAGATCGACAAAATTCTGTATCAGCCCGAAGCCGCCGACGATTTTTCGCTGTAAGCCGGCTGTTCCATTGCTGTAAGTTGCCCTGTCTGATGCGGTCTCGAAATAAGCATAGGAGCTGTCTGGATTCATCTGGACCAGTTTTTTGAATCACTCAGACAGGTTGCCAAACCGCGGGCGGGCGGTGTATCGTGTGCGCTGCTAACGCGGGGGTCCTGCGTAGCGCGGAGCTGGAGGTCCGTGTTGCGTGGGTGAGAAATACCCTTTGAACCTGATCTGGATAATGCCAGCGCAGGGAAGCGTACGGATCTCGCACCAGCCTCAACAGCGTCACCTCTTAGCGATTTCCGACCACTTCCATCTCAGTCTCCTGCTTAGCCGCCCCACTTTGTACGGAGACTTACATGAACGCCAATCCGAAGTTTATTTCCGCCGAAGCCCATGTGGACGAGGCCGCCGTCGCGCCGCTGCCGAATTCGCGCAAGGTCTACGTGACGGGCTCGCGCCCCGACATCCGCGTGCCGATGCGCGAAATCTCGCAGGCAGACACGCCCGACAGCTTCGGCGGCGAAAAGAATCCGCCGATCTACGTGTACGACACGTCGGGCCCCTACTCCGACCCCGAGGCGAAGATCGACATCCGCGCGGGTCTGCCCGCGCTGCGTCAGGCGTGGATCGAGGAGCGCGGCGACACCGAGCCGCTGACCGGTCTGTCGAGCAGCTTCAGCCGCGAGCGCGCCGCCGATCCGGCCACCGCGCAGCTGCGTTTCCCGGGCCTGCATCGCACGCCGCGCCGCGCGATCGCCGGCAAGAACGTGACGCAGATGCACTACGCGAAGCAAGGCATCATCACGCCGGAAATGGAATACATCGCGATTCGCGAGAACCAGCGTCGTGCCGAGTATCTGGAGACCTTGAAGGCGAGCGGCCCGAACGGCGCGAAGCTCGCCGCGATGATGGGCCGCCAGCACCCCGGCCAGGCATTCGGCGCGAGCGCGTTCGGTCCGAACGGTCTCAGCGAAATCACCGCGGAATTCGTGCGCGAGGAAATCGCGCGCGGCCGCGCGATCATCCCGAACAACATCAATCATCCGGAGAGCGAGCCGATGATCATCGGCCGCAACTTCCTCGTGAAGGTCAATGCGAACATCGGCAACTCGGCGGTGACCTCCTCCATCGGCGAGGAAGTCGACAAGATGACGTGGGCGATCCGCTGGGGCGGCGACACGGTGATGGATCTGTCGACCGGCAAGCACATTCATGAAACGCGCGAATGGATCATCCGCAACAGCCCGGTGCCGATCGGCACCGTGCCGATCTACCAGGCGCTCGAAAAGGTCAACGGCAAGGCCGAAGATCTGACGTGGGAAATCTTCCGCGACACTCTCATTGAACAGGCTGAGCAGGGCGTCGACTACTTCACGATCCACGCGGGCGTGCGTCTGCAATACGTGCCGCTCACCGCGAACCGGATGACCGGCATCGTGTCGCGCGGCGGCTCGATCATGGCGAAGTGGTGTCTCGCGCATCACAAGGAAAGCTTCCTGTACGAGCACTTCGAAGAGATCTGCGAAATCATGAAGGCCTACGACGTGGCCTTCTCGCTCGGCGACGGCCTGCGTCCCGGCTCGATCTACGACGCGAACGACGAAGCGCAACTGGGCGAGCTGAAGACGCTCGGCGAGCTCACGCAGATCGCATGGAAGCACGACGTGCAGGTGATGATCGAAGGTCCGGGCCATGTGCCGATGCAGCTGATCAAGGAGAACATGGACCTGCAGCTCGACTGGTGCGACGAAGCGCCGTTCTACACGCTCGGGCCGCTGACCACCGACATCGCGCCGGGCTACGACCACATCACGTCGGGCATCGGCGCCGCGATGATCGGCTGGTTCGGCACCGCGATGCTGTGCTACGTGACGCCGAAGGAACACCTCGGTCTGCCGAACAAGGACGACGTGAAGACCGGCATCATCACGTACAAGCTCGCCGCGCATGCAGCGGACCTCGCGAAGGGTCATCCGGGCGCGCAGGTACGCGACAACGCGCTGTCGAAGGCACGCTTCGAATTCCGTTGGGAAGACCAGTTCAATCTCGGTCTCGACCCGGACAAGGCGCGCGAATTCCACGACGAGACGCTGCCGAAGGATTCGGCCAAGGTCGCGCATTTCTGCTCGATGTGCGGCCCGCACTTCTGCTCGATGAAGATCACCCAGGACGTGCGCGAGTTCGCCGCGCAACAGGGCGTCAGCGATAACGAAGCGCTGCAGAAAGGCATGGAAGTCAAGTCGATCGAGTTCATGAAGCAAGGCGCGGAGATTTATCAGCGGCAATAAGCGGCTTGCGCGACGCGCGCGCGGAGTAGCGCCCTGCAGTATCGAAGCCCGCCAGCATGGCGGGTTTTTTTTATTCCGCCGCGCCCAGCAGGCACGTTGTGTGCTGACAGAGAGAAACAACTACTTCCAACAACGAAGGGAGTCAGCATCATGAAATCGATCCGTCAACTCGGTGCTCGTCTTGGCCCGGTCGCAGTCGCGCTTTCGCTCGTCGCGGGTGTCGCGGCATGCGGCGACATGTCCCCGCGCACACGCGATACCGCGATCGGCGCGGGTGTGGGCGGCGCGGCCGGCGCGGCGATCGGCGGCAGCGGCTTGTCGACGTTGGGCGGCGCGGCCGTGGGCGGTGTCATCGGTAACCAGATCGGCAAGTGAGCGGCAAGTGAGCGTTGCGTCCGATGATGCGTCTGACGATTCATACAGGACAGCCAAGCATTTATTCCGACCAGGCACCGGACTGACGAGGGCCGCGAATGCGGTGCGCCCTCGTCCCGACAGCGCACGTGGAAATAGACTGAAATATGCGGTTGCGGTTTTGCCACAGCGCTGCCGCGGCAGAAGCGTAAGCTCCTCATAACGACGTCGCGCGAGGCGGCATCGGTTCATCGAGGAGCGCGTCATGAAGTCCCGCGTCGTCACCCATCCTCGCGCGGTGCGCCTCTCGACGCCACGCGAGACATCCAGTTTTTCCGCAACGTTCGCGCGGCCCGCCGCCGCGATTTCCGCGCTCGCCTCCAGTCTGTTTTTAGCCGGCTGCTATTACCCCGCCGGCTACTATCCCGCGGGCTATTACACGTCGTACTATTCGACCGCGCCCGCGACCACAGTGGACCAAACCGCACCGGCCACCGATCCACAGCAGACGCCTCAAGCCCAGGCGCAAATGCAGGTCGCGCCGCAGGACATGCCGCCCGGTTATGCAGCCGCCGCGCCCGTGTATGTGGCACCGCCGGTGTATCCCGCCTACTATCCGCCGCCCGCTTATCCTTATCCCGCCTATTACGGCTATCCCGCCTACTATGGACCGTCGATTGCGATCGGCATTGGTGGCTACTGGGGGGGCCATTGGGGCGGCCACTGGCATTGACCTGTCTTTGGTTCGCCCGCCACCGCGCACACCCGCCCGTACTTTCCCGGCTTGACTCGCCGATATGGCGCTCTATTCTTGAAAGGTTGCACGCAGCACCCGCTTAAATCCGGCGCCGCCGCTTGGTCGAGGCCACTCGCGAGCGTCCGCCGTGCCAGAGCGACGCGCCGTCATGCGCAATCTCCCGCGTCGAATTACACAACAACGAAGGAGAGATGATGTTTCATCAACTGCTCACTCCAGTCGGTAATTCGCTTTTTGCGTCGTTTATCGTCGCCGCGCTGCCGATCATCGTCGTGCTCGCGCTGCTCGGCTGGGCGCGCAGGCCAGCGTGGCAGGCGTCGCTCGCGGGATTGATCGTCGGTTTGATCGTAGCGATTTTCATCTGGCAGTTTCCGGTCGGGCTCGCGTTGAACTCGGTCGCGGCCGGCGTCGTCTTTGCGATCTGGCCAGTGATGTGGATCGTGTTCACCGCGATCCTGCTGTACAACATCGCGCAGCGCTCGGGACGCTTCGAGGCCTTCCGCCTGTGGATGATCGACAACCTGCCGAACGACCGGCGCATCGTGCTCGTCGTGGTCGGCTTTTCGTTCGGCGCGCTGCTCGAGGGGATTTCGGGCTTCGGCACTCCGGTCGCGATCACGAGCTCACTCTTGATCATGCTCGGCTTTCCAACGCTCGAAGCGCTGGTCTTCACGCTGATCTTCAATACCGCGCCGGTCGCGTTCGGCGCGCTCGGCGTGCCGATCACGGTCCTCGGCGCGGTCACGCATTTGCCGTCCGATGTGCTCGGCAAGATGGTCGGGCGGCAATTGCCGTTCTTTGCTGTCCTGCTGCCCTTCTATGTGATCGGCGCGTACGCGGGCTTTCGCAACATGCTGCGGATCTGGCCGCTGCTGCTGGTGTCGGGCCTGAGCTTCGCGCTGACCCAGTTCGTCGTCTCGAACTTCGTGAACTACAGCCTGACCGACGTGCTGTCTTCGCTGGTTTCGCTGATCCTGACCGTGGCGTTCCTGCGGGTCTGGAAGCCCGTCGCCGATCCGAAATTCGCGATCAACGTCGATCGTATCAACGAGGTGCGCGGCAAAATCGGCGGCGTGCAGGGCTGGTATCCGTGGATCATCGTATCGGTTGTCGTGATCGTCTGGACGGTCGCGAGGATCTTCACGATCGGCGACGTCAAGGTATCGTGGCCGGGTCTCGACAAGGCCGTCTTCATCACGCTGTACAACACGCCGTACGGCGCGATCTGGGACTTCCAACCGCTTGCGACCGGCACCGCGATCCTCGTCGCGGCGCTCATCACCGCGTTCGTCGTGCGGCTCTCCCCCGCCGAGTTCTGCAAGGCGATCTCCGACACGTGGGTGCAAACGCGCATCGCGATTCTGACCGTGGCGACGATCGTCGGCCTCGCGTATCTAATGAACTACTCGGGCCTCAACTACACGCTCGGCCTCGGGGTCGCGTCGGTCGGGCCGGTGTTTCCGCTCGTGTCGGCGTTCCTCGGCTGGGTCGCGGTGTTCCTGTCGGGCAGCGATACGTCGGGCAATGCGCTGTTCGGCAATCTGCAGGTGGTGGCGGCCAAGCAGCTCAATCTGAATCCGGTGCTGATGGCGGCGACCAACTCGTCGGGCGGCGTGATGGGCAAGATGATCTCGCCGCAGAACATTTCGACCGGCGTCGCGACCACCGACTTGAAGGGCAAGGAAGGCGTCGTGTTCGCCAAGACCTTCAAGCATTCGATTCTGCTCACGGTGCTGCTCGGCGTGCTCGTGTGGGCGCAGCAGAACTTCCTGCAATGGATGATTCCGCACTGAACTCGCGCCGCTGACGGCGCAACGCAGTTCACATTGTTTCGGACGGCGCCCGCGCATCGCGGGCGTCGTTTGCAATTCCGCCGCCGCTACCGCTCCGCCGCATCGCAATTTTTCTCACATATCGGTGAGAATTGCTCGTTTGGCCTGCGCCTTCGCAGCGCTTAGCATCGACCTACCCGGACGCGGCCGTCTCCCGGATCTTGCCGTTTCATCCCGCATTGAAACGAATCGCGCGATCGCACTGTTAGGATGAGCTGGCGTCTCGACTCAACTGCGCGCGGCGCCATTCCAATGAAAGCCAGAAACCTTCTGCAACTGCTGATCCTCGCCGCCCTGTGGGGCGCATCGTTCCTGTTCATCCGCGTCGGCGTGACCGACTTCGGCGTCGCGCCGCTGATGGCGCTGCGCGTCGGCATCGGCGCCCTCTTTCTCGCGATCGTGCTGATCGCGCGACGGCCGCTGCAACAGTCCGCCACGCTGTTGCGCACGCATGCGTTGCCGCTGCTCGTTGTCGGCATCCTCAATTCGGCGGCGCCATTCTGTCTGTTCGCGTATGCCGAGCTGACGCTGTCGGCGGGCGTCACGTCGGTGATCAATGCGTGCGCGCCGCTGTGGGGCGCGCTGGTCGGCTTTCTGTGGCTGCGCGACCGGCTCAGCGCGCTGCGCACGCTCGGCCTCGTGGTCGGCTTTCTCGGCGTGCTGATGCTCGTGTGGGACCAGATCGCGACGCCGGACGGATCGGCCGCGTCGCCGCTCACCGTCGCACTCGCGGCCGGCGCCGCGCTCGGCGCCACGCTGCTCTATGGCATCGCCGCGAATTACACGAAGCGTCACCTGACTGGCGTCGACGCGCTCAGCGTCGCGACCGGCACGATGATCGGCGCGACGATCGTATTGCTGCCGCTCGCGGTGATCTACTGGCCCGCCGCGCCGATCTCGCTGCGCGCGTGGGGCGCGGTGATCGCGCTCGGCGTCGGCTGCACCGGCATCGCGTACATGCTGTTCTTCCATCTGATCGCGGTCGCCGGGCCGACACGCGCGATCACCGTGACCTTCGTGATTCCGATCTTCGGCATTCTGTGGGGCGCGCTGTTTCTGGGCGAGACGGTGTCGCCCGGCATGCTCGAAGGGTGCGCGGTGATTCTGGTCGGCACCGCGTTGGCGACCGGTGTGATCAAGCGGCTGCCGTGGGTGGGCACGCGGCGGCGCGCGGACACCTGAGGGCGCGGTCGAAAAAAAAACCGCCCGGATTGCTCCGGGCGGCTTTTTCGTCGAACCAGCGGCGTTGGCCGCGAGGCTCTCGTATCAGCGCAGCTGATAGGCCATCAGGCTCATGATCTGCTTGGCCTGCGAGCTTTCGTCGACCTGGCCCTTGTCGTCGACCACAGCCACGCGGGTCTGATCCGGCGTCACCGCGCGCACGTTCACGCGATACTCCTTGGCGACCTTCTCCTTCCGGCCGTGGAAGACCTGGCTCCAGAAGCCCTGCTCGGCCGACGACATATCCTTCGGATCGACGTAGCGCACGAAATACAGGCCGCGGCTCACGTCGCGGTCGTCGACCGTGAAATTGCTGCGATCGAGCGCGAGGCCTACGCGCAGCCACGCACGGTCATACGGGTCGCCGAGCGTGAGTTCGGTCGATGACAGCTGCGCCGACGTGTTGTTGGCCGAATCCACGTCCGGTGTCGACGGCTGGGCCGCCAGCGCGACGTTCTGCGCGACAACGGCGGCCGTCGCCGACTTCGCACCCGCCGTCGCCGCGTTCGGCGCGAACTGCGTGCCCGCAGGCGACAGCTCGGCGTTCTGCGTGCCACCCGCACCCGATTCAGCCCGCGCGAGCGAGGCCATCAGGCGCTTCAGATATTCCTGCTCGAGCGCCGGGTCGTTCGGCTTGGGTTGCCATTGGGTCGACTCGTTGTTCGTACCGGTGATCGCCTCACGCATGCCTTTCTGGCTGACGAACACGTAGGTGCCGCCCTTCGGCGCGGCTTCGAGACGCGTGCGGAACTTGTTGCGCTCCGAGCTCACGTAGCTGTTGCCCATCGCCTTCGACAGCGTGTTGCGGATAAAGCCGTCGTTGATCTGCGCGTGGGTTTCGTTCCAGTCGGTTTCCATCACGCCCTTGTCGCGCTGGTCGACGACGAGCAGGAAGCCCTGCTCCTGCCAGAAGCGGCGGATTTGCGGCCAGGCCTGATCGGGCGTTTTGTTGTCGATCACGAGCCAGCTTTCGGTGCCGTCGCGCTGGATGTGGATGCCCTGGACGGGCGGCACGACCGCAACCGCATCGCCGGCCGGCGCCTGCGCCTGCACCTGTTTGAGCGTGGACAGCGAGGTTTCGCCGCCCTGCGGCGGCAGCGAACGCTGATCGGCCGTCTCGTCGATCATGTTCGGCGGTACGGCAAGCGATACCTGCTTCGAACGGGAGTCGCTCCTATAGTCGATTTTGGTCGGCGACGAGGTACCGCAGCCGGCGACCAGCCCGCCTGCCATGAGCATTACTGCAAACCGCTTGGTGAGACGAAAATCAGTCATGTTCGGGGAATCCTTCCGCTACGCCACGGCAAGTTTCCGTGGATCAACCCAACATTTTACCGGTCCCGGCGAGGCGTGTGCAAAAACTGGGGTTTGCCCGGGACTCGCCGCATGCCACGGCGACGCAACGGCCACGGGAAAAAAGGCCGTGCCCGTCACGCTATTTGCCCTCTTATGAGGTAAATTTAACACTCAATGACACTTTCGAGTTGACCTTGGGAGTATTCCCAAAGTCTTCGCCGGATGGCCGCCGCATAAGGGCTTCCGGTTTGCCTGCGGCTTGTTTTCCCCATGGCGTGCGGTCCTGTCCGCCGCACGTGTGCAAAGACCAGAAGAAAACCGGTGCTACGTTAATCGAGTTATCTCAATAAAAATCCGGCGCCAAACGAGGAAGGCCTCATGTCCAGGTTCAATCTCCATCCATCCGCGATCGCCTCGGTGATCGCCGTCGTCGCGTGCTGCGCGAGCTTCGGCGCGCATGCCGAATTGGGCGGCACGATGCCGAGCCAGGCGGTGGCGGGCGCGAGCGCGCCGCGCACGCTGCTCAATGGCGCACTGCGCGAGCGCACGTGGACCGACGCCGGCAATACCACCATCAACGAATACGCGACCGGCACCGGCCTGATCGTCGCCTACGCATGGCAAGGCCCGACGATGCCGGATCTGCACGCGCTGCTCGGCAAATACGGCGACTCGTACAAGACCGGCGCGGCGGCGGCCGGCAGCGGCAATCTGCATTCGTCGCGGGTCGCGCGCTCCGACGTGATCGTCGAGTCCGGCGGACCGATGCGTGGCTACGTCGGCCGCGCGTGGCTGCCGGCGGCTTTGCCCGCCGGCGTCACCTCCGACGACATCCAGTGACGCGCGCGCCCCGCACGCGTCGCTCGCGCCCCCTTTCACGCCTGAGTTCCACCAGACGGACCGCCACGCCATGAAATCCGCCTTGCGTTTCCATGCCCTGCTTATGATCGTCTGCGCGGCCCTCGTCGGCTGCGGCGGCGGAGGCGGCAGTTCCTCGTCCGGCTCGTCCGGCTCCGGCTCGACACCGTCCGCGAGCGCGCCGACCAGTTCCGCGACCGCGCCAACTCCGAACGCGAACGTGCCGCAATCGACCACGCCCAACGTGCAGCCGGTCACGGTCGGCGTATCGCCCGGCAATACGCGCAACATGCTGATGACGAGCGTCACCGTCTGCCAGGCCGGCACCGGCAACTGCGCGACGATCGACGACATCCAGGTGGACACCGGCTCGAACGGCCTGCGCATCCTCGCATCGGCGCTGCCGACCACCCTGTCGCTGCCGACCATCGCCGCGGGCAGCGGCGTAAGCGCCGAATGTGCGGTGTTCGGCAGCGGCTACGCGTGGGGCTCGATCCACACCGCGGACGTACGCATGGCTGGCCAACAGGCGTCATCGATTCCGATCCAACTGATCGCCGACAGCGCGGTGCCTGGCGCACCCGCCGACTGCGCGAACTCCGGCGGCGCCTCGCTGCTGACCGTATCGAGCCTGCACGCGAATGGCATCCTCGGCGTGGGCCTGTTCCCGGTCGACTGCGGCAACGGTTGCGCGAACTCCGCGTTGCCGCGCTGGTACTACAGCTGCACGACGAGCGGCTGCAGCCCGACCGCGCAGCCGCTCGCGCAGCAGGTGACCAATCCGGTCAGCAGCTTCCCGCTCGATAACAACGGCGTCGTGATCGACCTGCCAGCCGTCGCCGATGCGGGCGCGGCGAGCGTGTCAGGCTCGCTGATCTTCGGCATCGGCACCCAGTCGAACAATACGCTTACGGGCACGAACGTTCTGAGGGCGAACTCGGCGACCGGTTACGTGACGACGAACACGGGCAGCCTGACCTATGCGGTGAGCTATCTCGACAGCGGCTCGAACGGCCTCTTCTTCCACTCGACGCAGTTCCCGTTGTGCGGCTTCTGGTACTGCCCGACTTCGACGCAGTCGGCAAGCGCGTCGATCACCGGCATCGATGGCGTGTCGAGCACGGTTTCGTTCGACATCGCCAATTCGAACACGCTGTTTTCGTCGTCGAACAACGCGTTCGACAATCTCGCCGGCAATTCGAGTCTGGGTTTCGGCTGGGGCTTGCCGTTCTTTTACGGCAAACGCATTTACACGGCGATTGCGACGCGCAATACGTCGGCCGGCCAGGGACCGTATTACGCGTTCTGAGGGTTGCCTGGGTTGGATGCGCAGCGACGGTGCGGCGCGCGGGTGCGAACTCAGCCCGCCGCGCTGGCTGGTTGTGCTGCCGGCGTGGCCAGTTGCGGCGGCGCGAGCCAGCGGAATACGTCGAGCTGTTCGCCGTGGAATGTGCACTCGGCGGCTGCCGGCGTGCGGACCCTCGACGGCTGGGCCGGCTTCGCGGCCAGCTTGGCCTCGGAGGCCGCTTGCGACGCCGATGCCGTGAGCGGCGCGGAAGCCGCGGTCGCGGACGCGCTCATCCCATGCTCGATGGTCCCCTCCACCACGACCCGCGAGCCGCGAATCGCGGCCCCGCGATGCGTGACCCGCAGCCGATCCGACGACATCCCCGACGACGGCTCGGCCAGCTTGCTGCGCATCAATTGTTCACAGGCGCTCGAGTTGCGGGTGACGATCGTGCAGGCCGCCAGTAGCGACGCGGCGCTCGCGAGACAGGCGACAGAGAGAAGGCGAATCTTCATCGATATTCCGTTGTTCGAGGTCCCGGCCATTGTAGCCGCTTGACCTTGACGCGGCGCATCGGCATCGTGTTGGCCGGCCGCCCGGTTACCCACATGGCGCGGCGAATTCCAAGCGACTCCCCCCCGGTAACGATTCCGGCTTCTTCATGCTCAGCCTCGTCCTGCTCGCAATCGTCGCCTATGCCGCGACCAATATCGACAACCTGTTCGTCCTGCTCGGCTTTCTGGCCGAAGCGGGCGTAAAACGGCGTCGCGTGGTCGCGGGACAGTACGCGGGATCATTGATCCTCGTCGCGGCGGCGCTCGTGCTCGCGGCCTTGCTCACGCGCCTCCCGGCCGGTTATGTGGGCCTGCTCGGCTTGCTGCCGATCGTTGTGGGACTGCACAAGGCGTGGCAGCGCTTCGGTTCTTGCCTCGCACTGAATAGGGATAGCGAGGACAGCCGTACAAGCGCTCCACCATCCATTCGCGGCTCATCGAGCTGGACCGTCGCGAGCGTCGCCATCGCCAACGGCTCGGACAACCTCGCCGTCTACGTGCCGCTGTACGCCAGTCATGCACCCGCCGAGAACGCGCTAGTTTCGCTCGTGTTCATCGTGATGATCGGGCTGTGGTGCGCGGGCGCGGCATGGCTCGTCGACCATCCGTTGCTCGGCGGGCCGATCCGGCGGTACGGCTCGGCGGTGCTGCCGCTGATCCTGCTCGCGATAGGCGTATCGGTGTTGTTGAACAGCGATACGCTGCGGCTTTTGTCCGGCGGGTGAGCAACGCGGGGCTCGGTCGAAAGACTGTCCAGGCGTCGAGGAAGTCAATTTGCCGGCCGCAGCGGTTGCACGTAAGTACGCACGCCGGCCAGCGGCGCGCCATAGCCGCCCGCGCTCGGGTTGTTCGGCAAGCCGTTGACCAGTTGCGCGCGAGGATCGGTCGGATTCAGATTCAACTCGCCCGCCTGCTGGTTGCCGTGCGTCGGATACTCGCTGCCGAGCGCCGCATGTGGCATCAGGCGCGTGCTGTTCTGCGGCGCGTTCATGTCGTTCTGCGCGCTGAGCCCCTGCGCGCCGGCCTGCCCGACGAACCCGCATGCCAACGCCGCGCACGCGCCGATCCTTGCGACAGCGGATATCCACGCTATTTTTTTCATGTTCGCCTCCTGCTCAGTGAATTGACGATGCCTCGTGAGCTCACCCGTGAATCGAACGCGGCACGAGCACACTGCGTGCCCTTGACGCAATCTCAATAATATGTTCCCATTGCGTACTATGTACCGCGCCCAGACCACCCTATCGCTACTACTAGCCCGCTCTACCGGGCTAGGTCTGGCTGCGCGCGTCCGCTTCTCTCTGATACACCGAAGCATCGCTTGAATCCCCAGTAACTGACCCAGCCCCGGTTTCCGACCGGCGGCCCAGTATCGCCTTTTCGTCGTCCGGTCGACACCCGTTCCACGGTCTCTCCCTCGGATGATGAAAATGTTGAAAAACCCCGCTACCAAGTACCGTTCGTTCAAGCCGATCAATTTGACGGATCGCCAGTGGCCGTCGCGCACCATCACGCGCGCGCCGATCTGGATGAGCACCGACCTGCGTGACGGCAACCAGGCGCTGTTCGAGCCGATGAACGCCGAGCGCAAGATGCGCATGTTCAAGACGCTGGTGCAGATCGGCTTCAAGGAAATCGAAGTCGGGTTTCCTTCAGCGTCGCAGACCGATTTCGACTTCGTGCGCGAGCTGATCCAGGGCGGCCATATTCCCGACGACGTGACGATCGAAGTGCTCACGCAGGCGCGCGACGATCTGATCGAGCGTACGTTCGAATCGTTGCGCGGCGCCCCGCGCGCGATCGTCCACCTGTACAACGCGACCGCGCCGGACTTCCGCAAGATCGTGTTCGGCCTCGAAAAGAGCGGCGTGATCGAACTCGCGCAGAAGGCCGCGCGCACGGTGAAGCGCCTCGCCGACGCGCAGCCGGAAACGCACTTCACGCTGCAATACAGCCCGGAAGTGTTCAGCGGCACCGAACTCGAATTCGCGAAGGAAGTCTGCGACGCGGTGTTCGACATCTGGCAACCGACGCCCGAGCACAAGGCGATCGTCAATCTGCCGGCCACCGTCGAAATGGCCACGCCGAACGTCTACGCGGACCAGATCGAATGGATGCACCGCAATCTCGCACGCCGCGATTCGCTGATCGTCTCCGTCCATCCGCATAACGACCGTGGTACGGCCGTCGCCGCCGCGGAGCTCGCCGTGATGGCGGGCGCGGATCGCGTCGAAGGCTGCCTGTTCGGCAACGGCGAGCGCACCGGCAACGTCGATCTCGTCACGCTCGCGTTGAATTTGTACACGCAAGGCGTCGATCCCGAGCTCGATTTCTCGAACATCAACGAAGTCGCGCGCACGGCCGAGGAATGCACGCAGTTGCCGATCCATCCGCGTCACCCGTATGTCGGCGATCTCGTCTTCACCGCGTTCTCGGGCTCGCACCAGGACGCGATCAAGAAGGGCTTCGCCGGGCAGAAGCCGGATGCGATCTGGGAAGTGCCGTACATGCCGATCGATCCGAGCGACCTCGGCCGCACCTACGACTCCGTGATTCGCGTGAACAGCCAGTCGGGCAAGGGAGGCATCGCCTATCTGCTCGAGCAGAGCTACGGCGTCGTGTTGCCGCGCCGCCTGCAGGTGGACTTCAGCTCGGCCGTGCAGCGCTTCACCGACGACAGCGGCCAGGAAGTCACGCCCGCGCAGATCTGGGAACTGTTCCAGCAGGAGTACGTGCGTACGGCCGAGCCGGTCCGCTATGTCAGCCACAGCCTGTCCGAGCATGACGGCCGCGAGCACATCAAGCTCAACGTCGAAATCCACGGCACGCCGCGCGTGCTGACGGGCGCCGGCAACGGCCCGCTCGACGCGCTGATGCACGCGATCGACGTACCCGTGCGCATCCAGCACTACGAGGAACGCGCGCTCACGCAGGGCGCCGATGCGCGCGCGATCGCGATCGCCGAAATGGCCGGCGCCGATGTGGCCGGCAGCGCGTTCGGCGTCGGTGTCGATGCGAACCTGATTACCGCGTCGATTCGTGCGGTGATCAGCGGCGTGAACCGCGCGTATGCACGCGTGAACGCGGATGCACAGGAGCGTTTCTTCGACGCCGCGCTGAGCGACGCGACGGTGTAAGGCCTGAGTCTGCCGCGTTGAACGCGCGTCCCGCCGCATGTTCAACGGGCTGATGGCAATGAAGAAGGGGTGTCTCGACGACACCCCTTCTTTTTTTGCGTGAATTTATCCGCGTCACCGCAGGCCGAGACTCAATGAAACACGTCGCGGCCGAAGTACTTCAGCGAAATCCGCTGATAGGTACCGTCTTTTCTCATGCGGGCGAGCGCGTCGTCGATCGCGACGCGCAGCTTCGGATTGCCCTTGCGGATCAGTACCGCCGACTTGTCGCTGCTATCGGGCGACGTATCGACCGCGACGACCTTGATCCTCGCGTCGGGCACGCGCTTCTTATAGTCGAGAAACGACAATGAATCGTTGACGGTCGCATCGACGCGGCCCGTCACGAGCAGATCAATCGATTCGTCGAAGCCCTGCGCCGGAATCACCTGCGCGCCGTGCGCGGCCGCGATCCTGCCGACGTTGCTGGTCAGCGTATTGGCCGACTTGCGGCCCTTCAGGTCATCGAAAGATTTGATCGTCGTATTGTCCGATGCGACGATCAGCACCGCGTGCGACGTGATGTACGGG
Source organism: Paraburkholderia sp. BR10954 (assembly GCF_040965775.1). Classification (NCBI taxonomy): domain Bacteria; kingdom Pseudomonadati; phylum Pseudomonadota; class Betaproteobacteria; order Burkholderiales; family Burkholderiaceae; genus Paraburkholderia; species Paraburkholderia sp. BR10954. The sequence goes on along the minus strand of NZ_JBFRCK010000033.1, from coordinate 70,932 downwards.
TCCGAGTAATCGTATTTGAGCTTGCGCTCGTCGGTGATCGCGACCTCGTTGATCACCGCGTCGTAGCGATCGACGTCGAGACCGGCGATCAATCCATCCCATCTGGCTTCGATGAATAGCGGCTTGACCCCGAGACGCTGCGCGATCGCGCGGGCGAGTTCGACGTCGAAGCCGGTCAGCTTGCCCGCGTCGTCGTGATAAGTGAACGGTGCGTACGTGCCTTCGGTGCCGATCCGGAACACGCCCGATGCCTTGATCTGCGCGAGGTCGTCGGCGCTCGCCGGATGCGCCAGCACGGCCTGCAATAGCGCGAGCATCGCGAGTGAACGAATCGGCTTCATCGGACGGCTCCGTCTGAGTGGCTGCGCAGGTGGCGGCCTGCCGCGTTCGGTGAGGGGACGCCGGCGCGCGGCCGACTGCGTGGGCCGACTGTAGCAAACCGTCCGCGATTTTCAAAATGATTCGCGCGCGATCAGTGCGTCAGTACGTCAGTACGTCTCCAGATGCAGCCGCCCTTCCCGCTTCAGCTTCGCCCACAACGCTTCCCAATCGAGCCGATGCTGCTCGCCGATGTCTTTGAGCGCCTGCAGCACGCCGTCCTCCATGCCCTTGAGACCGCACACGTAGATATAGGTGTCGTCGTCTTTCAGCAGGTTCGCAACGTCGGCCGAACGTTCGCGCATCGCATCCTGCACGTAGCGCTTCGGCTGTCCCGGCGTGCGCGAAAACGCGAGCGTGATGTCGATGAAGTCCTTTGGCAGATTCGTCAGCGGTCCAAAGTACGGCAGCTCCTCCTTGGTGCGCGCGCCGAAGAACAGCATCAGCTTGCCCGTCGCGCCTTTGAGGCGCTTGCGCCGGCGGTACTCGGTCATCGCGCGCATCGGCGCGGAACCGGTGCCCGTGCAGATCATCAGCAGATGCGAGTTCGGATGATTCGGCATCAGGAAGGTGCTGCCGAACGGACCGATCACGTTGACGACGTCGCCCTTCTTCAGATCGCACAGATAGTTCGAACAGACGCCGTCGATCGCGTCGCCGTGCTGCTGCGACACGCGCTTCACCGTCAGCGACACGTTGTTATAGCCGGGCCGCTCGCCGTCGCGCGGACTCGCGATCGAGTACTGGCGCGCGTGGTGCACGCGGCCGTCGGCGGCGGTGCCCGGCGGCAGAATGCCGATCGACTGGCCTTCGAGCACCGGAAACGGCATCGAGCCGAAGTCGAGCACGATGTGATGGATGTCGCTCGACGTCGCGCTGTCGGTGAGCCGGTAGTTGCCGACCACCGTCGCGGTGGTCGGCGCCTTGTGCGTGTACAGATTTACGTACGGCTTCGCAGCCGACCACGGCGGCACGACCGCGCCGCGCACGATATCGACTTCGAGGCCGTCCGCTTCGTCGGAACTGTCGCCCGCGGCGGACGCGGCCGCCGTTTCTTCAGCCGGCACCGCCATCGTGTTCTGCTCCGGCAGCACGTCCCATGTGAACTGCTCGTCGATCGAATACGCGTCGGCCTTCAGTACCGTGCGCCAGTTGTCGATCGCGCCGGTCGGACACGGCGGCACGCAGGCCATGCAGCCGTTGCAGACATCGGCCTTCACGACGTAGTTGTTGTCGTCGTGCGTGATCGCATCGATCGGACAGGTCTCTTCGCAGGTGTTGCAGCGAATGCAGATCTCCGGATCGATCAGATGTTGCCGCAGCACTTCGACCGATACTAGGCCGTTCATGATTTCCTCCACCTGGCAATGCGGCGCTTGCGTGGCGCGCCTTTCGTGCTTCGCCTGCTTCAGTTGAAGCGCACGTATTCGAAATCGACCGGCTGACGGTTCACGCCCATCGCGGGCGGCGCGATCCAGTTGGCGAACTTGCCCGGTTCGGCCACGCGACCCATCAGCGAAGCGACGAACGCGCGATCTTCCGGCGTGGCGAGCCACTTCGCTTCGTTGGCGGCCCATTCGGCTTCGCTGATGACGCGCCCATCGGGCGACACCCGCGTGCCCGCGAACGTGCCGATCTGCCGGTTGAACGCCTTGTGCGGCACCGTCATGCGAAAGTCGATGCCGGCCTTCTCGAGCACCTTGTTCCAGCGCCCGCCGCCCGCGACCGAGTCCTTGATGTAATCGTCGCGCAGCACTTCGTTCATCGCGTTGAGCATCGGCACTTCGCGCTCGACGAGCTTGCCGTCCTGCACGTCGAGCAGCTTGTAGCTATGCTCGTTCAGGCGATGATCGTCGTCGCGCTTGCCTTCCTCGTAGCGCCCCTTCAGGCCCGAGCTATAGAACGTCGCCGCGTTCGACGAATGATCGGCGCCGAACAGGTCGATCGTGACCGAGTAATGGAAGTTCAGATAGCGCTGGATGGTCGGCAGATCGATCACGCCGGCCGCGCGGATCTTCGCGACGTCGTCGGTGCCGAGCTCGTTCATCACCTGCGCGGTGCGCTGGATCACGCGCGACACGCCCGACTCGCCGACGAACATATGATGCGCTTCCTCGGTCAGCATGAACTTCGTGGTGCGCGCGAGCGGATCGAAACCCGACTCCGCGAGCGCCGACAACTGGAACTTGCCGTCGCGGTCGGTGAAGTACGTGAACATGTAGAACGCGAGCCAGTCCGGCGTTTTCTCGTTGAACGCGCCGAGAATGCGCGGATTGTCTTCGTCGCCCGAGCGGCGGCCGAGCAAGGCTTCGGCTTCCTCGCGACCGTCGCGGCCGAAGTAGCGATGCAGCAGATACACCATCGCCCACAGATGACGGCCTTCCTCGACGTTGACCTGAAACAGGTTGCGCAGATCGTACAGCGACGGCGCGGTCAGGCCGAGGTGACGCTGCTGCTCGACCGAAGCCGGCTCCGTATCGCCCTGCGTGACGATGATGCGGCGCAGGTTCGCGCGATGCTCGCCGGGCACGTCCAGCCACGCGGCCTCGCCCTTGTGCTCGCCGAAGTGGATCTTGCGATCCTGCTCGCCCGGCGTGAGGAAAATGCCCCAGCGGTACTCCGGCATTTTCACGTAGTCGAAATGCGCCCAGCCGCCCGGGTCGACACTGGTCGCGGTCCGCAGATACACGTCGTAACCGTGCGAGCCTTCCGGGCCCATGTCGCCCCACCACGACAGAAAATTCGGCTGCCATTGTTCGAGCGCGCGCTGCAGCGCGCGGTCGTCCGCGAGGTTGACGTTGTTCGGAATCTTTTCGCTGTAGTTGATCGAGGACATGGTCGGTTCCCTGGGTCGATTCCCTGTTCGGAAGCTGCAGTGCGAAAGGCGCGTATCGGCAGGCGGCGTCGTTTAGTCGGTGCGAGCGCGATGCCGATTACACGCGCGAGACATCGAATTGCGCCTTGCTGCCCTTGCCGTACACCTTGAGCGCACCCTTGTCGCCCACTGCGTTCGGCCGGTTGAAGATCCAGTTCTGCCAGGCGGTGAGACGGCCGAAGATGCGCGTCTCCATCGTCTCCCGCCCATTGAAGCGCAGATTCGCTTCGAGGCCGGTCAATGCATCGGGCGACATCGCCGCGCGCTCTTCGAGCGCGATGCGGATTTCGTCGGCCCAATCGATATCGTCGGGCGACGCGGTGACGAGACCGAGGCGCTCGGCGTCCAGCGCCTTGACCGGCTGGCCGATCAGCGCGCGCACCGCGTCGAGCGGCTCGGCTTCCTCGTAGAAGCGCCGCGCGAGCCGCGTTTGATGCGTGACCATCGGATACAGACCGAAGTTGACTTCCGACAGCGTGATCGACGGCTCGTCGTCCTCGTTGTCGGGCAGCGCCGCCATGTAGGTGCGATCGGCAGCGAACGCGAGTTCGGCGAACGTGCCGGCGAAGCACGAACCCGGCTCGATCAGCGTGAAGATGGAACGCGACGACACGTCGAGGCGCGCGAACGTGCGGCGCAGCATGCCGATCGTTTCGCGCACGAACCAGTGATCCTTGTGCCGCAGCAGCGTCGCATCGACGGCGAGCAGATGGCGCGCGTCGCCTTCGGTCTTGAACACCCAGGTGCCGATGTCGAGCGCGTTGGTGCGCATCGACAGGATCGCGTCGTCGAGTTCACGGGCGAATTGCAGCGGCCACCAGTTGGCGCCGGCCCCGACGATCGCGGCGAGGTCGGTCGGTTGCTCGGTGCGCGGCGCGCGCGCGGTGAAGGTCGCCACACGTTTCGCGTGATCGATGGTCACGTCCACGGTTTGATAGCCGAGGCCGTCTTCGCGATCCGTGCGTTCGATGCGCGTGAGCGCGACGCCCTTGGCATCGGCCGGACGATCGCTGTGCGCGCCGAGTTCGAGCGCGCGCGCCTCAATCGCCTGCTCGAACTGGTTGGGCTTCACGACTTCGTCGACGAGACGCCATGCCTTCGCACGCTCGCCACGCACACCCTCGACCACCGTGCAGAAAATATCCGCGCGATCGTGGCGCACCTTGCGTTTATCGGTCACGCGCGTGAGACCGCCGGTGCCGGGCAGCACGCCGAGCAGTGGCACTTCCGGCAGTGACACCGAAGAGGAACGATCGTCGATCAGATAGATTTCGTCGCAGGCGAGCGCAAGCTCATAACCGCCGCCCGCGCATGCGCCGTTCACCGCGGCGAGAAACTTCAGCCCCGAATGGCGCGACGAATCTTCGAGCCCGTTGCGCGTTTCGTTCGTGAACTTGCAGAAGTTGACCTTCCAGGCGTGCGACGACAGCCCCAGCATGAAGATATTCGCGCCCGAGCAGAACACCCGGTCCTTCAGGCTCGTCACCACCACCGTGCGGACTTCCGGATGCTCAAAGCGAATCCGCTGGATCGCATCGTGCAGCTCGATGTCGACGCCGAGGTCGTACGAATTGAGCTTCAGCTTGTAGCCGCCACGAATGCCGCCGTCCTCGGCGATGTCGATGCCGAGCGTCGCAACCGGGCCGTTGAAGCTGAGCTTCCAGTGCTTGTACTGCGACGGCTCTGTGCGGTAGTCGACCGGCGCGGCCTCGGCAACGACGGTAGGTGCTGTGGACATGGGGCGTCTCCTGACTGGACGATGCAAACTGTTTTTTGAACAATAGTGCATCAACATACCAGCGTAAAGCACTTTAGTGCACTTTTACGGGGAAACCCTGGCGCTCCCGATCGGTCAGTTGAGGCGCGCTTCGTCGGGCGCTTCCGCCGCGAGACGCGCGGCGAGACGGTCGCGCAACTGCAGGTACGCATCGGCGAGCGTCTTTTCGCTGGTGTCGAACGTCATGTCGGCACGCCCGTACAGCTCCGCGCGCCCGGCAAGGATGCGTTTCAGGTCGTCCATCGCCTCGCGGTTGCCGGACATCGGCCGCAGATCGCCTTGCGCGACGACGCGGCGCATATGTTCTTCGGGCGTCGCCTGCAACCACACGGTAAAGCAGTGCGACAGCAGCACGTTGAACGTGCCCGATTCCGACACGAGCCCGCCCGGCGACGCGATCACCGCGCGCGAATGCTCGTGGATGACCGCTTCGAGCGCGCGCTGCTCGTAGCGTCGATACGCGCTCGCGCCGTATAGCGAATGAATCTCCGACGGCGGACAACCCGCGAGCTGTTGGATCACGCGCGTGACTTCGATGAACGGCACCTTGCGCTCCTGCGCGAGCATGCGTCCGAGCGTCGACTTGCCCGCGCCGCGCAGACCGATCAGCGCAATACGGTCCTTGCGATGCGGGTCACGCGGCGCCTGCGCGAACATCTCCGCGAGAGCGATGCGCGCGCGCTGCAGCGCCGCCTGGTCGCGGCCCTGCAGCAGCTCGCGAATCAGCAGCCATTCGGCGGACGCAGTGGTTTCGTCGCCGATCACCTCGGCGAGCGGACAGTTCAGCGCGGCCGCGAGCTGCCGCAGCACCAGCACCGACGCATTGCCTACGCCCGATTCGAGATTCGCCAGATGCCGCTCCGACAAGCCGGTTTCGGCCGCCAGCGTCTTGCGTGTCATGCCACGGCGCGCGCGCAGCAAACGCACGCGCTCGCCCATCGCGGTCAGGAACGGGTCGCGTTCTTCGCGCTCGCCGCCGCGTTCGGCCGCGCGGTCACCTGCGCGCTCGAGGCGTTCGGCGCAGGCCGCTTCGTCGTCGGTTTCGTTCAACGGTGCGGGAGGGTACTTTTGGTTCATGTTTTGCGACCTCTTGACCACGATATATGTACTATAGTGCTTGACACGCAGCAGGTGAACGATTTAATTTTCGCCAAAAGCTGATCCGATCACAAACACAGTCGCGCGCCGCCCTGTATTCCGGCCGCGTCATGGAGACGGCGCCGCACCACGCATGCACCAAAGTTCCGGGGGCAGGCCATCCGGGGGCCGGCCGTCCGGCCTGCGTGAGCGCGCTTCTGGAGGCTCGCATGTCCGCACAGGAATTCCAGCGCCTGATCGCAGGCGTCACTGGGCAACTCGCCGGGCGGCCGCTCGACGCCGCGCTCGCCGACTGGCTGAACGACACCTGGCCCGCCGACAGTCCCACCTTTCACGAACTCGTGAACGCATGCCGCACAGGCGTCGCCGAAGGCTGGCTGTGCAACCGCGAGGCCGGCGGCATCTGCTACGGCCGCATCTTCAAGGCGCTGCCCGACACGCACGGCTTTTCCGTCGACGTCGTCGACATGCAGGACATTGCCGGTCCGCACCACGTCCATCCGCACGGCGAGATCGATCTGATCATGCCGCTCACCGAAGGCGCGACGTTCGACGGCCATCCGGCCGGCTGGTGCGTGTACGGCCCCGGCTCAGCGCATCGGCCGACCGTCGCGAACGGCCAGGCGCTGGTGCTGTATCTGCTGCCGCAAGGGGCGATCGAATTCACGCGCGCGTGAGGCGCGAGCGGCAAGCATCGAGCGGATCACGAGCAGACAAAAGCCGGACCGCATCCACGGATGGAGGAGACATATGGAAGCCCTGCTGGAAACGGGCGCGCGCGAGCCGGTTGCGCCGCCGCCCCCGCTGTTCAACTTCGCGAGGCATCTGTTCCAGCTGAACGAAGCGCGCGCGAGCAAGTTCGCTTATATCGACGACCACGGCGCGACGACCTACGGCGAACTCGAACACCGCGCGCGGCGCTGCGCCAGCGCACTGCGTGCGCTCGGCGTGCATCCCGAGGAGCGCGTGCTGCTCGTGATGCTCGACACCGTATCGTTGCCGGTCGCGTTTCTCGGCGCGCTGTACGCCGGCATCGTGCCGGTCGTCGCGAACACGCTGCTGACCGCCGCCGACTATACGTACATGCTGACGCACAGCCATGCGCGCGCGGTGATCGTGTCGGAACCGTTGCTACCCAACGTGACGCAGGCGCTGAGCAGCATCGACGACGACGGCTGCCAGCTGATCGTCTCGCAGCCAGACGCTTCCACCGGAAAGCCGCCCGGGGCGCCCCACTTCGAAACGCTGGTCGATACCGCCACACCGGCCGTCAAAGGCTGCGCGAGCAATGCGGACGACATCGCCTTCTGGCTCTATTCGTCGGGCTCGACCGGCAAGCCGAAAGGCACCGTCCACACGCACGCGAATCTGTACTGGACCGCCGAGCTGTATGCGAAGCCGGTGCTCGGCATCGTCGAGAGCGACGTGGTGTTTTCGGCGGCGAAGCTGTTCTTTGCGTATGGGCTCGGCAACGCGCTGACGTTTCCGCTGTCGGTCGGCGCGACCGCGATCCTGATGGCCGAGCGCCCGACCGCCGACGCGATTTTCACGCGCCTCGTCAAGCAGCGCCCGACCGTGTTCTGCGGCGTGCCGACCTTGTACGCGAACATGCTGGTGTCGCCCAATCTGCCCGCGCGCGCCGACGTCGCGATCCGCGTGTGCGCGTCGGCCGGCGAGGCGTTGCCGCGCGATGTCGGCGAACGCTTCACCGCGCACTTCGGCGCCGAGATTCTCGATGGCATCGGCTCGACGGAAATGCTGCACATCTTCCTGTCGAATCGCGCGGGCGAAGTCGAATACGGCACGACCGGACGCCCTGTGCCGGGCTACGAAGTCGAGTTGCGCGACGAGGCCGGGCGGCCGGTGCCCGATGGCGAAGTCGGCGATCTGTTCATCAAGGGGCCGAGCGCGGCGCTGATGTACTGGAGCAATCGCGAGAAAACGCGCGCGACGTTTCTCGGCGAATGGATCAGAAGCGGCGACAAGTATCGGCGTCTCGCAAATGGCTGTTATGTGTACGCGGGCCGCAGCGACGACATGCTGAAAGTAAGCGGCCAGTACGTGTCGCCAATCGAGGTCGAGATGGTGCTCGTCGCGCATCCGTCGGTGCTCGAAGCGGCGGTGGTCGGCGTCGATCATGGCGGACTCGTGAAGACGCGCGCGTTCGTCGTGCTCAAGCGCGACTTCATGCCGTCCGAGATGCTCGCCGACGAACTGAAGACTTTCGTCAAGGAACGGCTCGCGCCGCACAAGTACCCGCGCGATATCGTGTTCACCGACGATCTTCCGAAAACCGCCACCGGCAAGATTCAACGCTTCAAACTACGCGAACTGTCATAGGTGTTTCATTGATGCAGAACCGAGGTACCGCCCCTGCCACCTCCTTCGTGAATGCCGCCAGCGGCTTCGCCGAACTGCCGGCAACCGCGTCGCATGAGCCGCTGCGCATCGAGTACCGCTGGGTCAACGAGCGGGCGAATGCTCAGCAGGACGATCCGCCGATCGCTGTCTTCCTGCACGAAGGTCTCGGCTCGATTGCGATGTGGCGCGACTGGCCACAGACGTTGTGCGAGCGGCTCGGCATGCGCGGGCTCGTCTATTCGCGGCCCGGTTACGGACTCTCGACCCCGCGTGCGCCTGACGAGAAATGGCCGGTCGATTTCATGACCGCGCAAGCGCGCGACATTCTCCCGGCCTTGCTCGACGCGCTCGATATCGACTTGCGGCAACGCCAGCGCATGTGGGTGATCGGCCATAGCGACGGCGGCTCTATCGCGCTGCTGTACGCGGCGCTGTATCCGGATGCGCTCGCGGGCGCGGTCGTGATCGCACCGCACGTATTCGTCGAAGACATCTCGGTGCAAAGCATCGCGCAGACGAAGCAGCTTTATGAAACCACCGATCTGCGGGCGAAGCTCGCCCGCTATCACGCGGACGTCGATTCCGCGTTCTACGGCTGGAACGATATCTGGCTCGATCCCGAGTTCAGGCAGTGGTCGATCGCCGAGGCGCTCGCGCCGATCTGCCGACCGCTGCTCGCGATCCAAGGCCACGACGACAACTACGGCACGATGGCGCAGATCGACACGATCGCCGCGCGCGTGCCACACGCGCAACTCGTGAAGCTCGACGCATGCGGACACTCGCCGCATCGCGATGCGCCCGCGGCGCTCAACGACGCGATCGCTGCGTTCGTTGGCGCGCAGCGATAAGCGGCGCCCTGGCTGTTACCGATACTTCATAAAAATTACACGGATCGGCGATTATGCTTCCGCATCGCTGACCTCGGCACATCGATGGCGAGGCATCCCTTCCCCGCCCGGAGACAGTGCCATGCCTTTCGTGTCGAAGCCGATTCGTGCGCCGCGTCGCAAACGTTTGACCGGCGCCGTGGCGGTCATCGCGCTGTGCGCGCTAGCGGGAGCATGCAGCAACGACGACCCGCCCGCGAGCACGAATACGATCAGTTCAACGGAACATTCCGCCGCTAACCCCGTCGACCCGTCGATCGCCCCGCCGTCGGCCGACTCCGCGTCGCCGACACTGACGATCCAGACACCGGTGGCACCGGCATCCGAAGCCGGCACGGCGCTGTCCGCCGCCTCACCGCCGCTTGCCCGCCCCATCATCCATACCGTCGATTGAGCATTGCGCCGCGCGCGAAAGACCAGCCTGCCTTCGCGCGTCCGGCGCAGCATTGCCGTTTCAGCACCGCAAGTCGCCTTCCCCGTGCCCCTTTCCTCCACCGAAGATCAAAGCCACAACCATGACCTCAACAAATCGCCGTGATTTTCTGCGCTCGGCCGCGCAAGCCGCCGGTTCCTTTACCGCGTTGAGCATGCTGCCCCCCGGCATCCGCAATGCGCTCGCGATTCCGGCCAACAACCGCACCGGCACGATCCGCGACGTCGAGCACATCGTCGTGCTGATGCAGGAGAACCGCTCGTTCGACCACTACTTCGGCACGCTCAAGGGCGTGCGGGGCTTCGGCGACACGCGTGCGATCAACCTCGCGAACGGCCAGCCGGTGTGGTATCAGCCGCTCACCACCGATACCACCGGCGCCAGCTACGTGCTGCCGTTCCGTCCGAGCGCGCCGAACCTCGGCCTGCAATTCCTGCAGGATCTCGCTCACGACTGGGGCACCACGCACGCCGCATGGAACGGCGGCCGCAACGATCAGTGGGTACCGTCGAAAGGCGCGACCACGATGGCCTACCTGACGCGCGACGACATCCCGTTCCACTATCAGCTCGCCGACGCATTCACGGTCTGCGACGCGTACCACTGCTCGCTGATGGGTCCGACCGATCCGAACCGCTACTACATGTGGAGCGGCTGGGTCGGCAACGACGGCAGCGGCGGCGGTCCGGTGATCGACAATTCGGAGCTCGGCTACGGCTGGTCGACCTTCCCCGAAGTGCTACAGAACGCGGGCATCTCCTGGAAGATCTATCAGGACATCGGCACCGGGCTCGACGCGAACGGCTCCTGGGGCTGGACGCAGAACGCGTACATCGGCAACTACGGCGACAACTCGCTGCTCTATTTCAACCAGTATCGCAACGCGCAGCCGGGCAACCCCCTGTATGACAACGCGCGTACCGGCACCAACGCGGCGAACGGCGACGGCTACTTCGACATCCTGAAGCGCGACGTGCAAAACGGCACGCTGCCGCAGGTGTCGTGGATCGTCGCGCCCGAAGCGTACAGCGAACACCCGAACTGGCCGACCAACTACGGCGCGTGGTACATCGATCAGGTGCTGCAGGTCCTCACGTCGAACCCGGACGTGTGGAGCAAGACCGTGCTGCTGATCAACTACGATGAAAACGACGGCTTTTTCGATCACATCGCCGCGCCGTTCGCGGCCGCATCGAGCGCGAACGGTCTGTCGACCGTCGATATCGCGAATGAAATCTATGCGGGCGATCCGAAGAACGCCGCCGGGCCGTATGGACTCGGACCGCGCGTGCCGATGCTGGTGGTGTCGCCGTGGTCCAAAGGCGGCTACGTGTGCTCCGAAGTGTTCGACCACTCGTCGGTGATTCGCTTCATCGAAAAGCGCTTTGGCCACCGGCACAATCTCGGCGAATCGAACATCACGCCGTGGCGTCGCGCGGTGTGCGCGATCTGACCTCTGCGTTCAATTTCGCGAATCCGAACGCGTCGGTGCCGTCGCTGCCGAGCACGAGCGGCTACGTGCCGCCCGACCGGAACCGTCACCCGGACTACGTGCCGCAAACGCCGACGGTGCAGACGGTGCCGAAGCAGGAAGCGGGCGTGCGCCCGGCACGCGCGCTGCCGTATGAACTGTTCGTGCGCGTCGACGACGGCTCGAACGGCAAGCTGACGATGCGCTTCGTCAACACCGGCCGCGCGGGCGCGGTGTTCCTCGTGTACGCGGCCGATAGCGCCGACGCGCCGCGCAGCTATACCGTCGAAGCGGGCAAGCATCTGCAGGACACGCTGATGCTCAACGCCGATGGCAGCTACGACTTCAGCGTGCACGGACCGAATGGGTTTCTGCGCCGCTTCGCGGGCAAAGTGGTCGCGCGTAACGGGTGGAATGGTTCGGACACCGCACGGCCGGCCGTCGTCGAAGGCTACGATGTCGCGAACGGCAATCTGCAACTGCGGCTAGAGAACGTCGGCAGCGCGCGGTGCCAGTTCACGATCGTCAACGCGTACGACAAGGACCATGTGATCAAGCATTCGGTGCCCGGCGGCGACACCGACAATCTATACCTCGATCTGCGCAAAGCATACGGCTGGTACGATCTCGCGATCACCGTCGATACGGACCCGACGTTTGCCCGCCGCATCGCCGGTCACGTCGAGACGGGCAATGACAGCAGCAGCGATCCGGCGCTGGGCGGCTGAACGTCGCTGTCACCCAACGCTGTAAAAGCAACGGCCGCTGGCTCTTCGAGCGCAGCGGCCGTTTTTATCCAGCTATCTCGAGCGCAAACCCGCAAACGCGCGCGAGCGTCTACGCTTCGAAATCGAGCCCGCCGATCAACGTAACGGGCTCACCCTGCGTGTGCGTGGAGAAATCGAGTTCGCGCGCCTGGGTCCACGCGTTGAGCTTGCGCGGCAACGCGGCCAGATATCTGGCGAAACGCGTCGCGCCTTGCTCGCCCATCAGTCTTTCTATTTCATCGCTGTCCCAGGTCAGATACAGATTCAATGGATGCGGGTAATGACCGAGTTCATCGAGCGGCGTTGCGTGAATCCGCACGCGGGTGGGCTGCCCCGGTTCACCATGCGGCAGCACGTCGGTGTGAACGGTCTTCGCGACACACGCGGCGATCGCCTCGGCAATGCGCGGCGCGAACTCCTGGTCGAAACGAATTGCACTCTCGGGGCGCATCCCATATCTCCGCTGTGATTCTCATCGTGGGTGGGTCATCGTAGCAGACTCAGTTTTTCGCCGGTGGGATCGCGTCCGGGTCGTGCGCGCCGGTCTCCCCCAGCGCCTCGCGCAGCGCCTTGCGGATCACCTTGCCGGTGGCCGTCATCGGCAGACTTTCGACGAAGCGAATCTCGCGCGGATATTCGTGCGCAGCCAGACGCGTCTTTACGTGCTGCTGGATCTCGCGCACCAGCGCATCGTCGCCGACGAAGCCCGCTTTCAGCACGACGAACGCCATCACGATTTCGGTGCGCTCGCGATCGGGCGCGCCGACCACGGCGGCCATCGCGACGGCCGGATGACGCAGCAGCGAATCCTCGATCGACGCGGGCCCGATCCGGTAGCCGGCGCTCGTGATCACGTCGTCGCCGCGGCCGACGAAGCGGATGAAGCCGTCCGCGTCGCGCGTGCCGAGATCGCCGGTCAGCAGAAACTTGCCGCGGAATTTCTCGCGCGTCGCCGCCTCGTTGCGCCAGTAGCCGACAAACATCACTGGATCGGGCGCCGCCACCGCGATATCGCCGATCGCGCCGGGCGGCAGTTCGTTGCCGGCGGCATCGACGATCGCGACATGGTGCCCCGGCACCGCGCGCCCGATCGCGCCGAAGCGCGGCTCGAACAGCGCCGCGCACGACGACACCACGACGTTGCACTCGGTCTGCCCGTAGAACTCGTTGATCGTCACGCCGAGCGCATCGCGCCCCCAGCCGATCAGTTCCTCGCCAAGGGATTCGCCGCCGCTCGCGACCGATCGCAACGCGAGCCGCAGATGAGCGGGCCGCTCGACGCCGCGCATCATCTTCAGCGCGGTCGGCGGTAAAAACGCATGGGAGACCGCGTGACGCGCGAGCAGATCGAACGCGGCGTGGCCGTCGAATTTTGCAAAACGGCGCGCGAGCACCGCGACGCCGTGATGCCACGACGGCAGCAGCACATCGAACAGGCCGCCGATCCACGCCCAGTCCGCGGGCGTCCACATCAGCGTCGCGTGCGCGGGAAAGCCCTGCTGCGACATCTCGACGCCGGGCAGATGGCCGAGCAACACGCGATGCCCGTGTAGCGCGCCCTTCGGTTTTCCGGTCGTGCCCGACGTATAGATGATGATCGCCGGATCGTCCGCGGCGGTATCGGCCGACGTGAACTCAGCGGACGCGCTATGCAACGCCTGCCAGAACGACCTCACGGGCGCGTCCGATGCTTCGTCATCCTGCTCGATATCGACGCTGAACACGTGTCGCAACTCTGGCAGCGCGCCGCGGATTTCGTCGATCTTTTGCACGCCGGCGTGATCAGTGATGAGTGCGACCGCACCGCTATCGCCGAGGCGATGCTCGATCGCGTCGACGCCGAACAGCGCGAACAACGGCACCGCGACCATGCCGGCCTTGTAGGCCGCGAGATGCGCGATGGCCGTTTCGATCGATTGCGACAGGAAGATGCCGACGCGCTCGCCGCGCCGTGCGCCCGCCGCGAGCAGCGCATTGGCGAAGCGGTCGGACAGGGCTTTCAGTTCGTCGAACGTATGGCGGATCGCGCGGCCGTCGGCATCTTCGTAGATCAGCGCGAGACGCCCCGAGCCATCGGCCCACTTGTCGCATGCATCGACGCCGATGTTGTAGCGCGGTGGAATGCGCCACGTGAAATTGGCCGTGAGCGAATCGTAAGTCTCGCCATCGAGGTTCATCGCGTCTCCTGAAAATCGTCGCTATCGCTGCACGGAGTAGTGCATGGCCCATTGCTTGCTCCTTCTGCGCGCGCATGGCCGGTGCTCCGCAGTTTAGCCCACGATCTTGCCTGTGCCGTTCGCCGCGTCGCCTTGCGCAATTGGCTTCGCCAAATACGACATAGTCCCGCCAATAATCGCCGACCCGTCGCGTTGAACTCAGCGTTTTGCGACAACTCCTGTGTGATTCAAGCCCTTTAAGTCTGACCTGTGCCGTCCCCGTCTAGGATCGTTACACAGGTTCGGCGCCCATGTTGCGCCGCATGATCGCTACCCCGGATGACATATGCGCAAGGCAAGATTTGCATCGTTCTGGCATGGTCCGGAACTTTCTCACTATGAAGTCGCCTGTCTAAGTTCGTTCACGCAGTACGGCAGCGAGGTCGCGCTTTATAGCTACGAGCCGATCGCCGGATTGCCGCCCGGTGTGATCGCGAAAGACGCGACCACGATACTGCCGCGCGATTCGCTGAACGACTTCCCGATTCACGGGGTGCCGTCGATGCAGCATTTCACCGACTATTTCCGCTTCGTGATGTTCACGAAGACCGACGAGATCTGGGTCGACACCGATATGCTGCTGTTGCGCGATTTCGATCTGAACGCCAAGGGCGACCTGATCGGGCGGGAAACCCAGACGAGCATCTGCAATGCGATTCTGAGGCTCGATCCGGATCAGCCGCGCTTGCATGAGGCGATCGAACGGGTCGAAGCGATGAAAGGCACCGCACTGAAGTGGGGCGACACCGGCCCGCGTCTATTGACCGCCGTCTATGGCGTGAAGGCCGGTCTTCCCGAAAGCCTGTTCTATCCGGTGCATTTCAACGATTACTACAAGGTGTTCCTGCCGCGCTATTTCGAAGAGTGCGCGGAGCTCTGTTCCGACGCGTACACGCTGCATCTGTGCAACAACCGTGTCGTCAAGATGGGGCTCTTCAAGCGCATCGGCCCGCCCGTTGGGTCGTTCCTGCATCACGTCTTCGAGCAAACCGGCGCCAACGAGCTGTTTCGCGAGTTTTATCCGGCGAGCGTGATGCAGGCGATGGTCGACAACGCGGTGGAGAAAGTCGGCAGCGACGAAGGCGTGCGCAAGCTGCTGCGCGTCGGCGTGCCAATGGTCACGACGGCCATTGCGCGCAGACTCGGCGCCTGAGTTCGCCGCTTCAGTTCGCGCCGCCCCTGCCCGAGCCCTGCGCCTGCTCCAGCACGAAGTCGATGAACGTCGCGGCCGCGCGCGTGTGGTGCCGGTTCGGCATGTACAGCATGTACATCTGGGTGCCGAAGATGCTGAGCCGCCAGGCATCGAGCGCGCTCAGCACGGCGCCGCGCTTCAGATCGTCCTGCACCACGTAGTCCGGCACGAGTCCGACGCCCAGACCGGCCAGCACCGCCTGCCGCAAAAATAGAAAGTTTTCCGAAATAATCGTCGGTTCGAGCAGCACTTCATGACGCTCGTCGCGCAGATACGCGGCGAGCCGCAATTGCTTGCCGATCACGGCCGCGGTAATCAACGGCGCGGTGCGCAGGTCGTCGAGCGTCGCGGGCATGCCGTGCGCCCGCGCGAATTCGGGGGATGCGCAGGCCACGTACCGGACCGGCCCCATGTCCCGAGCGACGAGGTTTTGCGGCGGCTCCGACATCACGCGCACGGCGATGTCGATCTCGTCGCGCATCAGATCCTCGACGCGGTTCTCGAACATTACGTCGAGCACGATGCCCGGATACAGCCGCTTGAACGCGATCAGCCAGTCGGACATCACGAGCTGGCCATAGCCGCTCGGCACGCTCAGCCGCACTCGCCCTTGCAGGCTTTGGCCCAGCGTCGCCACCGACTCGCGCGCGGCCAGCAATGCGTTGCGAATAGTACGGCCGTGCTCGTAGAGCCGCAGACCGATCTCGGTCGGCTCGACGCGGCGCGTGGTGCGCCGCACCAATTGCAGGCCCACCGAACGCTCGAGCTGGTTCAAATGATAGCTAACGTTCGCGCGGCTCATCTTGAGCCGGCGCGCCGCTTCGCTCAGATTGCCGGCATCGAGGATGTCGACGAGCAGGGTCAGCGAGTTGACGTCCATTGGCATGTCGTTGTCAAAATAATTTTGACAGTCTGTCAATCAGCCATGTGATTGTCAATGAACGTTGACCACTCCAGAATGGGGCGATCCGGCGCGCTTCGCCACCCTCATACGGAGACACCCACGATGAACCATTCCCCCACAGCAGACGTCGTCATGCGCGAATTGCGCGGCAAGCTCCTGCTCGTCACGATCGACCACGCGCCGGTCAACGCGCTCTCTGCCGACGTGCGGCGCGGCCTGCTGGCCGCGATCGAAGCCGCCGACGCCGATCGCGCCGTCGAAGCCGTGCTGATCGTCGGCGCGGGGCGCAATTTCATCGCCGGTGCCGATATTCGCGAGTTCGGCAAGCCGCCGCTGCCGCCTTCGCTGCCGGACGTGTGCAATCGCATTGAGGCCTGCGGGAAACCCGTGATTGCCGCGTTGCATGGCGCCGCGCTCGGCGGCGGGCTCGAAGTGGCGCTCGCCGCGCATTACCGGATCGCCGTCGAGGGCGCGAAGCTCGGCCTGCCCGAGGTGCAGCTCGGCCTGCTGCCCGGCGCGGGCGGCACGCAACGCACGCCGCGCCTGATCGGCGCGCCTGCCGCGCTCGATCTGATCCTGAGCGGCCGTCATGCGAGCGCGAAGGAAGCGTTCGCGCTGGGCTTGATCGACCGTCTTGGCGACAGCGACGACATCCTCGCCGAAGGGCTCGCTTACGCGCATGAACTGCTCGCCGCGCACGCGCCGGTGCGCCGCACGCGCGACGCCGCCGCATTGAACGATCGCGTCGCGAGCCTCGCCGCCATCGCGAAAGCGCGTGAAGAAACCGCGAAGAAAGCGCGCGGCCTGTTCTCGCCGCTGAAAATCGTCGACGCCGTCGAAGCCGCGATCGAAAAGCCCTTCGACGAAGGCCTGAAGTTCGAACGCACGCTGTTCCTGCAATGCCTCGACAGCCCGCAGCGCGCAGGTCTCGTGCACGCGTTCTTTGCCGAGCGCGAAGTGCTGAAAGCGCCCGAAACGCGCGACGCGAAACCGCGCGCGCTCGAGGCGATCGGCGTGATCGGCGGCGGCACGATGGGCGCCGGCATTACGGTCGCGCTGCTCGACGCGGGTCTGCCCGTCACGATGATCGAACGCGACGAAGCGTCGCTCGCGCGCGGCCGCGCGCACATCGACAAGGTCTACGACGGGCTGATCGCCAAAGGCCGCCTCACCGCCGAAAAGAAAGCCGCGACCATGGCGCGCTGGAGCGGCAGCACGACGTACGATGCGCTTGCTCACGTCGACCTCGTGATCGAAGCCGTGTTCGAAGATCTCGACGTCAAAAAGGCCGTGTTCGCCGAGCTCGATCGCGTCTGCAAGCCTGGCGCGGTGCTCGCGAGCAACACGTCGTATCTGGACATCGAAGCGATCGCGGCCAGCATCTCGCGCCCCGCCGATGTGATTGGCCTGCACTTCTTCTCGCCCGCCAACATCATGAAGCTGCTCGAAGTCGTGGTGCCGAAGCAGGTCAGCGCCGACGTCGTCGCGACCGCGTTCGAGCTCGCGAAGAAGCTGCGCAAGACGCCGGTGCGCGCGGGCGTGTGCGACGGTTTCATCGGCAATCGCCTGCTCGCCGTTTATCGCGCCGCCGCGGACGCGCTGATGGAAGACGGTGCATCGCCGTATCAGATCGACGCGGCCGTGCGCGCGTTCGGCTTGCCGATGGGCCCGTTCCAGGTGGTCGACCTCGCGGGCGGCGACATCGGCTGGGCGGCGCGCAAACGCCGCGCGGCCACGCGCGATCCGAACGCACGCTACGTGCAGATCGCCGACCGCCTGTGCGAGCGTGGCTGGTTCGGCCAGAAGACGGGCCGCGGATTCTATCTGTACCCCGAAGGATCACGCGGCGGCATACCCGATCCCGAAGTCGAGGCGATCATCGACGCCGAGCGTAAGCGCGCGGGCGTCACGCCGCGCAGCTTCACCGACGAGCAGATCATGCGCCGCTATATGGCCGCGATGATCAACGAAGGCGCGAACGTCGTGCACGAAGGCATCGCGCTGCGCCCGCTCGACGTCGACGTGACGCTGCTGTACGGCTACGGCTTTCCGCGCTACCGCGGCGGTCCGATGAAATACGCGGACAGCGTCGGCCTGGCGACGATCCTCGCCGACATCCGCGAGTACGCGAAGGAAGACCCGCTGTTCTGGCGGCCGTCGCCGCTGCTCGTCGAACTGGTCGAGCGCGGAGCGGATTTCGCGAGCCTGAACACGACGGCCTGAGCCGCCACGAACCCGGACGGAACGACTGCGATGGATCTGAACTTCACCGCTGAAGAAGAAGCGTTTCGCACCAGCGTGCTGGCGTTTCTGCGCGACAAGCTGCCGCAACGCCTCGCCGGCAAGGTGCACGCCGGCCGGCGTCTGACGCGCGACGACATGGCCGAGTGGCACGCGATTCTGAACGCGCAGGGCTGGCTCGCGAATCACTGGCCGAAGGAATACGGCGGCCCAGGCTGGAACGCGGTGCAGAAGTTCATCTTCGAGAACGAATGCGCGCTGGCCGGCGCGCCGCGCGTCGTACCGTTCGGCGTCAACATGCTCGGGCCCGTGCTGATCAGGTACGGCAGCGAAGCGCAGAAGCGTCACTGGCTGCCGCGCATTCTCGATGGTTCCGACTGGTGGTGCCAGGGCTATTCGGAGCCGGGCGCGGGCTCCGACCTCGCGTCGGTCAAAACGACGGCGGTGCGCGGCAAGGATGCGCAGGGCGAACACTACATCGTCACTGGCCAGAAGACGTGGACCACGCTCGCTCATTACGCGAACATGATCTTCTGCCTCGTGCGCACCGCGACCGACGTGCGCAAACAGGAAGGCATCAGCTTTCTGTTGATCGACATGAATACGCCGGGCGTCGAAGTGCGGCCAATCATCACGCTCGACGGCGAGCACGAAGTCAATGAAGTGTTTTTCACCGACGTGCGCGTGCCTGCCGCAAATCTCGTCGGCGAAGAGAACAAGGGCTGGACCTACGCGAAATATCTGCTCACGTACGAGCGCACCAATATCGCGGGCGTCGGCTTTTCGGTCGCCGCGTTCAACCGTCTGCGCAAGATCGCCGCGAAACAGCTGCGCAATGGCCGGCCGCTCGCCGAGGATCCCGCGTTCGCGGCACGCATGGCGCGCGTCGAGATCGATCTCGAGAACATGAAGACGACCAACCTGCGCGTGATCGCAGCCGTGGCGGGCGGCGGGGTGCCCGGTGCCGAGAGTTCGATGCTGAAGATTCGCGGCACCGAAATCCGTCAGGAAATCTCGTCGCTGACGCGTCGCGCGATGGGCGCTTATGCGCAGCCATTCGTCGAGGAAGCGCTGTACGAAGGCTTCGACGGCGTGCCGGTCGGCCCCGACGAAGCCGCGAGTGCCGCATCGCAGTACTTCAATAATCGCAAGCTGTCGATCTTCGGCGGCTCGAACGAAATCCAGAAGAACATCATTTCCAAAACGATCCTCGGACTGTAAGAGGCGCGCGTCATGAATTTCCAGCACACCGAAGACCGCCGCATGCTGGCGGATACGCTGAACCGGTTTATCAGCGAGCAATACGGCTTCGCGACGCGCGACCAGATCGCGCGCTCGACGCAAGGCTTCAGCACCGAATTGTGGGCGCGCTTCGCGGAGCTTGGCGTGATCGGCGCACTGTTCGACGAAGCGAGCGGCGGTTTTGGCGGCGGCGGGTTCGATATTTCCGTGGTGTTCGAGAGTATCGGCCGGGGGCTCGTCGTCGAGCCGTTTCTCGATACGCTGATCGTCGGCCGGGCGATCGCTCGCAGCGGCAGTGACGCGCAAAAATCGGCACTGGGTTCGTTGATCGACGGCTCGCGGATCGTTGCGCTCGCGCATGGCGAACCGGACAGTCATTACGAACTGGGTCGGGTCGCAGCGACGCGCGCGCGGCGCAGCGTTAAGGGCAACAGCGGCGCGTGGACTTTGCATGGCGCGAAGACCGTCGTTCAGCATGGCGAGCATGCTCATGTGTTCCTCGTCTCGGCACGCACGAGCGGCGAAGACGATGCCGAAGCCGGCATCACGCTGTTTCTGGTGCCGAGGGACGCGGCGGGCGTGAGCGTGCGCGGCTATCGGAAGATCGATGGGGGACGCGCGGCCGAAGTGACGTTCGACAATGTGACGCTCGACGACGACTCCGTGCTCGGCTCAGTCGGCCAGGGCTTTGCGACGCTCGAATATGCGATGAGCTGCGGCGTGCTCGCGCTGTGCGCGGAAGCGGTCGGCGCCATGGACGTCGCGAAAGACTACACGCTCGACTATCTGCGCACGCGCAGGCAGTTTGGCGTGCCGATCGGCAGCTTCCAGGCGTTGCAGCATCGCATGGCCGATTTGCTGCTCGAAATCGAGCAGGCGCGCTCGGCGGTGATCAATGCGGCGGCGGTTCTCGATGGTGAACGCAATGCGCGCGAGCGCGCGGTGTCGGCGGCGAAGTACAGCATCGGCCGGATCGGCACGCGGGTCGCAGAGGAATGCATCCAGATGCACGGCGGGATCGGCATGACATGGGAGCTGCCGGTTGCGCATTACGCGAAGCGGCTCGTGATGATCGATCATCAGCTTGGGGATGAGGATCATCATTTGGAGCGGTTTGTGGCGCTGGGAGCTGCGGCGTCGCTCGCGCAGGCCTGAGCATCAGGCGCCTGCTTGTCGGAGACGCGGGGCGTCGCAGTTGTCCGCGACGGGCAAGAAAAAAGGACTTACGGCTTTCACCGTAAGTCCTTTTTGATCTTGGTCGGGGCGAGAGGATTTGAACCTCCGACCACCTGCACCCCATGCAGGTACGCTACCAGGCTGCGCTACGCCCCGAACAGAAGAAAAATTATAACAGACACTTCATTCGATTAGAACTGCCCGACACGCACAAAGCGAACGAGCCCATTAACTAGTGGCCCAGCAGATCGATTACGCTCTGCAGTTCCTCGCGCAACTTCTCGACATCGACAGCAACCGTTGCCGCCGATGCCTGGACCTGCCCCGCGGCTCCGGCGGCAGCTTCACCCTCTTCGATGACGGCATCCGGCCCACCGCTGCCATGCGAATCGAGCCGGTTGCGGGCGCCGTTGATCGTAAAACCCTGCTCGTACAGCAACTCTCGAATCCGCCTGATCAGCAGCACCTCGTGATGCTGATAATACCGACGATTGCCGCGCCGCTTGACCGGCCTCAACTGGGTGAACTCCTGCTCCCAGTAACGCAGCACGTGGGGCTTCACGCCGCAAAGTTCGCTGACCTCACCAATCGTGAAGTATCGCTTCGCCGGAATCGGAGGCAAGACGACTTTTTCGATCGTCGCTGTCATCGTCAGTTAGCCGTGATGGGTTGCCCGAAAGCGCGCCAGTCGATCAGCGCGCGAAGCTCGCTTCGGCGCCGTTTTCGACGAGCGCCTTCAGCTTTTGACTTGCATGAAACGTCACCACGCGACGCGCCGCGATCGGAATCGCCTCGCCCGTCTTCGGATTTCTGCCGGGACGCTGCGGCTTGTCGCGCAACTGGAAGTTGCCGAAGCCCGACAGCTTGACGCTGTCGCCGCTCTCGAGCGCATCGCGGATCACCTCGAAGAACGCCTCGACCATGTCCTTCGCTTCCCGCTTGTTGAGTCCGACATTGTCGAACAGCAACTCGGCAAGTTCCGCCTTGGTGAGCGTCGGCGTCTCATTGGAAACGACGGCGGGTGATGTCGGAATTTCTCGAATCATGGCGCTGCGTTGCGCCGTAAGAAGGGCTTCGAAATCACTCGAGTTCATTTCATTCATATCTATCAAATGGCGCGCCAAGCGTAAAACAATGGATGCGGAAACAGCCGTGCAAATGTTAAATGCGGGTTATCCGCGCAACCGTGCGCCATATACTCGAGCCAGACGTTCCACCAGAGTTTGAATAGCCAGATCGACCGTTTCATCCTGAAGGGTTCCGCCAGTATCTTGCAAGGTCACCCGGAACGCAAGGCTTTTCTCGTGCGCAGCCAGACCACCGGAAGTGTTTGATTTTGGACGAAATTCGTCGAAAAGCGCAACCTTCTGGACAGTCTTGCAGGCCGGTTCGGACTGGGCCTTCTGGAGCTCGTCGAGCAGCGCCTGAACCTCGATTTTCTGATCGACGACCACCGCAATATCACGTCGTACCGGCGGGAATTTTGAAACTTCCGACGGAACCGGCAATACCCGTTGCATTAATGCTTCCGCTTCGATTTCAAACAGAATCGGCGCATGCGGCAAATCATATTTTTGCATCCAGCGCGGATGCAATTCGCCAATCCAGCCCACTGCGCGACCATTCAATTCGATACGCGCGCTGCGTCCCGGATGCAGCGCCGGATGCTCGGCCTTTACGAACCGCGCGAGCGCCGGTGCGACCAGCGCTTCGATGTCGCCCTTCATGTCGAAGAAGTCGACGGCACGCGTCGGTGCGCCCCACTGCTCGTCGAGCGCGGGACCGTAGGCGAGCGCGCCGATCATCTTCGGCTGCGCGAAACCTTCGACCGTCAGCTCGCCGGCCTTGATCGACGGATCATGCAGGAACACGCGGCCCGCTTCGAACACGCGCACGCGGTCCGCCGCGCGACGGTTCAGGTTCGTGCGAAGCACATGAATCAGGCTGCCGAACAGCGTCGTGCGCATCACCGACAGCTGGCTTGCGATCGGGTTAATCAGACGCACCGGGTTGCTATTGCCCGCGAAGTCCTGCTCCCACTCGGCGTCGACGAAGCTGAAGTTCACCGTTTCCGCGTAGTCGCGCGCGGCGAGTGCATGCCGGATCGCGTGGATCGAGCGTTGCGTCTCGTTGGTCGCGCGCATTTCGCTGGTCGCGACCGGCGGGCGCGCCGGAATCTTTTCGAAGCCGTAGATACGTGCGACTTCTTCGATCAGGTCCTCTTCGATTTCGATATCGAAGCGGTACGACGGCGGCATCACCGAGAACGTATCGCCGTCACGCTCGAACGACAGGCCGAGGCGCGTGAAGATCTGCCCGATTTCATCGGCGCCGATCGCGACGCCGATGATGCGGTTCGCGCGCGAAACGCGCATCTTCACGGGCGCGCGCTTTGGCACGTTGACGATCTGATCGTCGACCGGACCCGCTTCGCCGCCGCAGATGTCGAGGATCAACTGCGTGATGCGCTCGATATGATCGACGGTCGTTGCGTAATCCACGCCGCGCTCGAAGCGATGGCCTGCATCGGTCGAAAAGTTGTACTTGCGCGAGCGGCCACGAATGCTATCGGGCCACCAGAACGCGGCTTCGAGATAGATGTTGGTGGTGTCGAGCGTGACTGCCGTGCTGTCGCCGCCCATGATGCCCGCGAGGCTTTCGATATGCTGCTCGTCGGCGATCACGCCGACCGTTTCATCGAGCTCGACCGTGTTGCCGTTCAGCAGTTTCAGCGTTTCGCCCTTGCGGCCCCAGCGCACGTCCATGCCGCCGTGGATCTTGTCGAGATCGAACACGTGCGACGGACGCCCCAGCTCGAGCATCACATAGTTCGAGATGTCGACGAGCGCGGAGATGCTACGCTGGCCGGAGCGCTCGAGACGCTCGACCATCCATTGCGGCGACTTCGCGCGCGCATTGACGCCGCGGATCACGCGGCCCGAGAAACGGCCGCACAGATCGGGCGCCGAGATTTTCACGGGCAGCGTTTCATTCAGCTTCACCGGAGCCGGCTTGATGTCGAGCGAGCGCAGCGGCGCCCCGGTAATCGCCGACGTTTCGCGCGCGACGCCGAATACCGACAAACAGTCGGCCTTGTTCGGCGTCAGCTTGATTTCAAAAACGGTGTCGTCGAGGTTGAGGGTCTCGCGGATGTCCTGGCCGATCGGGGTATCTTCCGGCAGGATCATCAGACCACTGTGATCTTCGGAGAGCTTCAGCTCGCGCGCCGAACACAGCATGCCCTGGCTTTCGACGCCGCGCAGCTTCGACAGCTTGATCGGGAACGGTGCGCCGCCCTCCTCGGCCGGCGGCAGTTGCGCGCCGACCAGCGCGACCGGCACCTTGATGCCCGGGGCCACGTTCGGCGCGCCGCATACGATGTTCAGCGTCGCGCCGGTGCCGGCGTTGACCTGACACACGTTGAGCTTGTCCGCATCCGGGTGCTTGACGACTTCCAGCACCTGGCCGACGACGATCTTCGAGGTCGGCGGCGCGGCTGGCCGCAGGTCTTCGACTTCGAGACCCGCCATCGTCAACGCGTGCGACAGCTCGTCGGTGGTCAGTCGGGGATCGACAAAGGTTCTGAGCCAGGATTCCGGAAATTGCATGGTTCTGTGTACGTTCTGATCAGGTTAGGTCCACGTCCGGCAGGTGCTTCGTAAAGCCGGTGGTCTTGCGCCGGTTCAGCGAGCTCTGCCGGGGACGCTCGCGGCGCGCACCGGGTGCGCTACCGCGCTCTTTGCTTTGTAGCGCTCGCGCGCGCCGGTTCACGCGAATTGACGCAGGAAACGCAGGTCGTTTTCGAAGAACAGGCGCAGGTCCTGCACGCCGTAACGCAGCATCGTGAGACGCTCGAGGCCGCTGCCGAAAGCGAAGCCGATGTAGCGCTCCGGGTCCAGACCCATGTTACGGATCACGGTCGGATGCACCTGGCCGGAGCCCGAAATTTCGAGCCACTTGCCCGCGTTCTTGCCCGTTTCGAACTGCATGTCGATCTCGGCCGACGGTTCGGTGAACGGGAAATACGACGGACGGAAGCGCACGAGAATGTCGTCGCGCTCGAAGAATTTTTTCAGGAAGTCGGTATAGACACCCTTCAGGTCGGCGAAGCTGATGTTCTCGTCGATCCACAGGCCTTCGACCTGGTTGAACATCGGCGAATGCGTGGCGTCGCTATCCACGCGATACGTGCGGCCGGGCACGATCACCTTGATCGGCGGCGTGTTGGTACGCGCGTAGCGTACCTGCATCGGACTCGTATGCGTACGCAGCAGCAGCGGGCGACCGTCGGCGTCCTTGCCGTCGACGTAGAAGGTATCCTGCATCGAACGCGCCGGATGGTTTTCCGGGCTGTTCAGCGAAGTGAAGTTGTACCAGTCGGTTTCGATCTCGGGGCCGTCTGCCACGTCGAATCCGATCGTACGAAAAATTTGCTCGACGCGCTCCCAGGTGCGCATCACCGGGTGCAGGCTGCCAGCATTGGCGCCGCGGCCCGGCAGCGTGACGTCGATCGCCTCAGCGGCGAGGCGCTGGTTCAGAAGCGCGTCGGCGAGCGACTGACGACGTGCCGTCAGCGCGGCTTCGACCTGTTGCTTGACGAGGTTGATCCGAGCGCCTTCTGTCTTGCGCGTTTCGGGATCGAGTTTGCCAAGGCCCTTCAACAGCTCGGTCAGCGCACCCGCCTTACCGAGAAAGCGCGCTTTCTCGTTCTCGAGGGTGGTGACGTCGGGGGCTTCTGCGAAGGCTTTTTGCGCGTCGGCGACAATCTGGTCCAGATCCATTGATCCCATCATTTCAACGTCAGTGTTCTATCGAAACAAAACTGGTTCTACCAACAAAAACGGGGCTCGGTGAGGAGCCCCGTTTTTGTTGCAGCGTCACCGAGACTACCGGATGTTCGCTGCAACGAACCACGCAGTTTTAATTGCCAGAAGCGCAATCAGGCTGCAACGGCGGCTTTCACCTGCTGAACGATCGCAGCAAAAGCAGCCTTGTCGAATACAGCCATGTCGGCCAGCACCTTGCGGTCCAGTTCGATCGACGCCTTCTTCAGGCCGTTGATGAACACGCTGTACGTCATGTCGTGCTGACGCACCGCCGCGTTGATACGCGTGATCCACAGTGCGCGGAACACACGCTTCTTATTGCGGCGATCGCGGTAGGCGTACTGGCCTGCGCGCATGACCGCCTGCTTGGCGATTCGATAGACGTTATTGCGACGGCCGCGGTAACCCTTGGCCAGCTTGATGATCTTCTTGTGACGGGCCCGTGCGGTAACCCCACGTTTTACTCGAGGCATGTTTCGCTCCTATGAGTGTCGGTTAAGGGTTAAGCGAACGGCAGCATTGCGCGAACGGAGTTCAGATCGGAATCATGAACTGCCGTGGAGCCGCGCAGATGGCGTTTGTTCTTGGTGGTCTTCTTGGTAAGAATGTGACGCTTGAAGGCCTGACCGCGCTTAACGGTACCGCCCGGACGCACCACGAAGCGCTTTGCAGCGCTCTTCTTGGTCTTCATCTTCGGCATGACAACTCCATTATTAGATGGACATGGGTGTGCGGTCGGCCAGATGGCCATTTCCCGCCCTTCGAAACCCATTCCACTTGGTATGCAGACCGCCGATACCGCCAGCGGCCGCTTTTCGGGAACGACTGCGCGCTTGCATGCGCGACGTTCCGAAATTTTCCAACACCGCGCCAGACACCCAGCACAGCATCAAACAACCTTGCGCTACCGGAGAGCGGGCCGCATGGCACGCCGCCGCTCCGGCCAACTGCTTCGCGCTTACTTCTTTTTCTTCGGAGCGAGCACCATGATCATCTGGCGCCCTTCCATTTTCGGCATCTGCTCGACCTGACCGACTTCGTCGAGGTCGGTGCGCAGGCGTTCGAGCATGCGCATGCCGATTTCCTGGTGAGCCATTTCGCGGCCACGGAAACGCAACGTGATTTTCGTCTTGTCGCCGTCTTCGAGGAAGCGGACGAGGTTGCGCAGTTTGACGTTGTAATCGCCGTCGTCGGTACCCGGGCGGAATTTGACTTCCTTGACCTGAATGACCTTCTGCTTGAGCTTGGCCTCGTGTTGCTTCTTCGCTTCCTGGTACTTGAACTTGCCGTAGTCCATCAAGCGGCAAACCGGCGGAACCGCTTGCGGGGCGATTTCGACCAGATCCACGTCCTGCTGTTCCGACATGCGGAACGCATCAGCGAGCTTCACGATGCCGAGCGGTTCGTTCTCGACGCCGACCAGTCGCACCTCGGGTGCTGTAATTTCACCGTTGATGCGGTGCGCAGACTTATCAGTAGCGATGTTACGTTTCCTCTAAAAATTAAAAAAAACGAGCCGGGTACCGAGTGGTTAGTTGAACGACTGCACGTCCTGGCGCAGACGCTCAATGAAGGCGTCAACAGGCATCACACCCATATCGACACCACCACGGGCACGCACGGCTACCGTTTGCGCTTCACGCTCCTTGTCGCCGACCACCAGCAGGTACGGCACCTTTTCCAGCGTGTGCTCGCGTATTTTATAGCTAATCTTCTCGTTGCGCAAATCGGCCTCGACTCTAACCCCTTGTTTTTGCAACGATTGGGCTAGCGACTGCGCATATTCGGACTGACTTTCCGCGATATTCATCACGACGACCTGGATCGGCGCGAGCCAGGCGGGCATTGCACCAGCATGGTGCTCGATGAGAATCCCGAGGAAGCGTTCCATTGATCCGACAATTGCCCGGTGGAGCATGATAGGGCGACGACGACTATTGTCTTCGGCGACGTATTCGGCACCCAGACGCTCCGGCAGCACCATGTCGAGTTGCAGCGTACCGCACTGCCACGAGCGGCCGAGCGCGTCCTTGATGTGATACTCGACCTTCGGGCCGTAGAACGCACCCTCGCCAGGCAGTTCTTCCCACGCGACGCCGCAGGCCGTCAGCGCCTCGCGCAGTCCCTGCTCCGCGCGATCCCACGTTTCGTCGGTGCCGGCGCGCGCATCCGGACGCAGCGACAGCTTGATCTCAACGTTGTCGAAGCCGAAGTCGCGGTAGACGCTCATCGCCAGCGTGTTGAACGCGATCGATTCGCTGATGAACTGGTCTTCGGTACAAAAAATATGGGCGTCGTCCTGCACGAAACCGCGCACGCGCATCAGTCCATGCAGCGCACCCGACGATTCGTTGCGATGGCACGAACCGAACTCAGCATAACGCAGCGGCAGATCGCGATACGAGCGCAGACCGTGGTTGAATACCTGCACGTGACCGGGGCAGTTCATCGGCTTGATCGCGTAGTCGCGCTTTTCCGATTCGGTCGTGAACATATTTTCACGATAGTTCTGCCAGTGTCCCGACGCTTCCCACAGCGAGCGGTCCATGATCAACGGCGTCTTGATTTCAAGGTAGCCGGCGTCATTCACGCGACGGCGCATGTACTGCTCGACCTGCTGCCACAGCGTCCAGCCGCGCGGATGCCAGAACACCATGCCCGGCGACTCGTCCTGCATGTGGAACAGGTCGAGCTGCTTGCCCAGCTTCCGATGATCGCGCTTCTCGGCCTCTTCGAGCATGTGCAGATATGCTTCCTGGTCTTCCTTCTTCGTCCAGGCCGTGCCGTAAATTCGCTGCAACTGCTCGTTCTTCGAGTCCCCGCGCCAGTAGGCTCCCGCGACTTTCATCAGCTTGAAGACCTTCAGCTTGCCGGTGGACGGCACGTGCGGGCCGCGGCACAGGTCCGTGAAGCCGCCATGCGAGTACAGCTTGATTTCGTCGCTGGCGGGAATCGATTCGATGATTTCGGCTTTGTACTTTTCGCCGATGCTCTTGAAGTACTCGACCGCTTCGTCGCGCGACACCACGCGACGCGACACCGGCTCGTCCTTCTTCGCGAGCTCCTGCATGCGCCTTTCGATTTTTTCGAGGTCTTCCGGCGTGAAAGGACGGTTGTACGAGAAGTCGTAATAGAAACCGTTGTCAATGACGGGGCCGATCGTAACCTGCGCTTCGGGGTACAGATCCTTCACCGCATACGCGAGCAGGTGTGCCGTCGAGTGGCGGATGATATCGAGTCCGTCTGCATCCTTCTCCGTGATGATGGCGAGCGCCACGTCGCGATCGATCAGCGCAGACGTATCGACCAACTCCCCGTCGATCTTCCCGCCGAGTGCGGCTTTCGCGAGGCCGGGGCCGATCGAGGCGGCCACTTCGGCGACGGTCACCGGATGCTCGTACTGTCGAACAGAACCGTCAGGCAAACGTATCGAAACCATTGCGTTCTCCGTGGTGCCGACCGGCGGCGGCACATACAACCAGGGTCAAAAAGACAAAAAAAATGCGGCCCCACTTTCGAGGGGCCGCATTCACATTTTACGCAAACATCACTGGCGAAAGAGGTCCTCGACTAGCGTCGCTCCGAAGTGGTTTCGGTCAACGTTCGCGGTGTCATAACCGTATTCGCCTTTTTGCGCTCAAAGCGCTTACTGCAGCGTGCGAAACCCCGGCGAGACCGGAATTCCATTTCGTTGGTAGGCTCGATTGGACTCGAACCAACGACCCCCACCATGTCAAGGTGGTGCTCTAACCAGCTGAGCTACGAGCCTGAAGAAACGAGAGTATATGGGGTACAGCCCAGCTTGGCAAGTACTTTTATGCAGCGACTTTAATTCGTCTCACCGTCGGCAGGCCCTTTTCCAATCGTCCGCGCCTCAGTTCTTGCGCGTCGCCCGCACCACGCCCGTGATTTCGCCCAGCAACGTGCACGCGCGCTGGATCTGCGCAGAGCTGGAAACCTCGACGGTAAATTGCATGAACGCGGCATTGCGGCGCGTTTGCGTCTTCACGCCGATCACGTTCATCTTTTCCCGCGCGAACACTTCGGAGATATCGCGCAGCAAGCCTTGTCGGTCCGTCGCCTCGATGCTGAGATCGACCGGGTAGACGGACTGGCCGCGACCGCTCATCACGTCCGCCGACCACGCGGTTTGCAGCACCCGCTCCGGCGCGCGCTCTGCCATCCGGCGGAACGTCGCGCAGTCGCTGCGATGCACCGACATGCCCTTGCCGCGCGTGACGAAGCCGCAGATGTCGTCGGGCGGCGCGGGCCGGCAGCAGCGCGCGAGCTGGGTGAGCAATGCATCGACGCCGACCACCAGCACGCCGGTAGACGCGCCGCGCGCGACGCTCGCGCCACTGCTGCGTTTCTCGAATTTTTCCGGCGCCTCGAGCTCGGGCTCGGGCGGCGGCGCGTCCTGCAGCGCCTGCTCGACGAGCCGCAGGCTGAATTCCTCCTTGCCGACCACGGAGAACAGGTCGTCGGTGGTCTTGAAACCAAGCCGCGCGGCCAGTTGATCGAGATTGACCGAGGTCTTGCCTTCGCGCTGCAGGGTTTTTTCAACCATCGCGCGACCGTTCGCGATGTGCTCCTGCAACTCGACCGCGTTGAACCACGCGCGCACCTTCTGCCGCGCTCGCCCGCTTTGCAGATAGCCAAGCTGCGGATTGAGCCAGTCGCGCGACGGACCACCCTCCTTCACCGCCACGATCTCGACCGTCTGGCCATTCTGCAATGCGGTGTTGAGCGGCACCATCACGCCGTCGACGCGCGCGCCGCGGCAACGATGCCCAAGCTCGCTGTGCAGGTGATACGCGAAGTCGATCGGCGTCGCGCCGTGCGGCAACGGAATCACGCGCGCCTGCGGCGTCAGCACGTAGATGTGATCGTCGTCGAGCGTGGCCTGCCGCAACTGCTCCCATGGCTGCACCGCGCCCGCTTCGCCATGCTCGCCCTCGGACACCTCGTCCTTCCACGCGAGCAGCTGTCGCAACCAGGCGATCTTCTCGTCGTATTTCTCGCTCGCGGTGAACGTGCCGCCATAGCCGCGCGCACCCGCTTCCTTGTAGCGCCAGTGCGCGGCCACGCCGTATTCGGCGAAGCGATGCATTTCCTGCGTGCGAATCTGCACTTCGAACGCGCGGCCGTCGTCGCCGATCACGACCGTGTGCAGCGACTTGTAGCCGTTCGGCTTCGGCCGGGAAATGTAATCGTCGAACTCCTTCGGCACCGGCTGCCACAGGTTGTGCACGATGCCGAGCACGGTGTAGCAGTCCTTGATGTCCGGCACGATCACGCGAAACGCGCGCACGTCGTACAGCTCCGCGAAGTCGAGCTGCTTGCCGCGCATCTTGCGCCAGATGCTGTAGATATGCTTCGGCCGACCGCTCACTTCGGCGCGGATGTGCGCGGCGGCCAGCTCCTGCTGCAGGCGTTCGATCGCCTGTGCGACATAGCTCTCACGCTCGACGCGCTTCTCGTCGAGCAGCTTCGCGATGCGCTTGTAGGTGTCCGGCTCCTCGAAACGGAACGCGAGATCCTCGAGCTCCCACTTCAATTGCCAGATGCCGAGGCGGTTCGCGAGCGGTGCGTAGATATCGAGGGTTTCGCGCGCGACGTCGGGCGACGGCGTGATCTTCGCGGCCGCGTAGTAACGCAGCGATTGCAGCCGCGACGCGAGGCGGATCAGCACGACGCGAATGTCCTGCGCGAACGCGAGCAGCATCTTGCGCAGCGCCTCGACCTGCGCGCGGCGCGCAGCCTGCGCGTCACGCCCGGCCTCGGGCATCGCGTTTTGCGCCGCACGCAAACTGACCGTGCCGAGCCGCAGCAGCTTGCGCACGTCGCCGACCAGTTGCGCGACTTCTTCGCCGAAGTTGTCGGCGATCACGCGCTCCGGATCGTGCAGATGCGGTGTCAGCGCGAACAGGGCCGCGGCCAGCACCGCCGGCGGATCGACGTTGAGCTTGCGCATGATCGACGCGGTGCCCGCCGCGTGATCCGCGAGCAATTCGCCCGACGACAGCCGCACCTCGCCCGCATGTTCGCGCACGAACGCCATCGCTTCGTCGAAGGAACGATGGGGATGAGGCGCGTTCGGAACGGTTTCGGTATTCATGGTGCGACGGCCCGCCGGGCCAGACGATTCAACGGAAAATCAACAACGGTGCGGCCTCTCAATCGCAAATCAGCTGCGCTGCGCCGCGATCACGACTATTTCGACGAGGCACTTCGGATTCGCGAGCTTTGCCTCGACGGTCGCGCGCGGCGGCGTGTCACCCTGCGCGACCCACTCGTCCCACACTGCGTTCATGCCGGCGAAATGCGCCATGTCCGAGATATAGATCTGCACCGACAGCAGCAGCGACTTGTCGCTGTTCGCTTCAGCGAGCAGACGGTCGATGTGCCCGAGCACTTCGCGCGTCTGGCCGGTGATGTCCTGCTCGTCGTCCTCGGCGATCTGACCCGCGAGGTACACGGTGCCGTTGTGCACGGCCATTTCCGAGAGACGCTTGCCGACGTGATAACGAATGACTGCCATGAAATGTCCTGAACTGAGGGTTGATCGAACTACACGCCGCACGACACTGTTAATAAAAGCTTCATGCGGAACTCAATATTATGACCCGTTCGCGGCCGAGCCGATGAAGAACTCCCTCGCGAGCGCGATCTGGTCCGCCGCGAGAAACGCCGGCGCATGACCGACGCCCGCGATCTCCACGCTCGATACCGCACGCCCGGCCGCCACCATCTTCGCGACCGTTTCACGGGACAGCAAATCCGACTGCTCGCCGCGCACCACGAGCACCGGCCCCTGGAACGACGCGAGCGAATGCCACAGCGCCGCTTCGCCGAGCTTCGCCGCTTCCTCGGTGACCGCCGCGAACGGCTGGGCGATGCGCGGGTCATAGCGCAGCACCCACGCGCCGTCTTCTTCGCGCAGCAACGGGGTATTGATTTCGCGCCATTCGTCAGGCGTCAGCGGGCCGAAGCCCTGCGCGAGTTGCGCCGCGTAGTCGACACCCTGCTGCAGCGTATCGAAGCGTGCGGGCTTGCCGAGGTAGTCGCCGATGCGCTTGACCGCGACCGGCTCCAGATGCGGCCCGACGTCGTTCAGCAGCAGCTTGCGGATCGGCGTGTCCGGCAGACCGGCGAGCCCCATGCCGATCAGGCCGCCCATCGAGGTGCCGAACCAGTCGACGGTGTCGACGTCGAGCCGCGCGATCAGCGTGACCATGTCGGCGACATACTGCGGTACCGCATATAAGTTGGGGTTCGCGAGCCACGACGACAAGCCCCGGCCAACCACGTCCGGGCACACCACGCGATAGGTGTCCGCGAAGTTGGCAGCGAGTCGGTCGAAGTCGCGCCCCGATCGTGTCAGTCCGTGCACGCACAGCAGCACGCGCGGATTGTCCGGATCGCCCCACTCGGTATAGGCGACGCGATGCAGGCCGGCCGCGCTCGCGCACTGCACGTAACGTTGACGCGGCGCGGGCCGCCCGGTGGCGGAAGCATAAGTCGTTGCGGTCATCTGGTGTCCTTGCAAAGACGCTGCGGATTGGGCTGCGAACGATTGTAAACCGCTTCGTCGCGCGGCAAGCATCGGCCAGAAGGCTTAGGAAGATCGTGCAAACCGTCCGGCGCATCCGGCGCCGCGCGCCAAAAATAGAACGGGCGAGACTCGCGTCTCGCCCGTCCGGAAAGCATCGTTGCCGCCGCGCTCGCATCGACGCGCGCAGCGGCGTCTCAAGCCGCGTCAGCTCACCGCGCTCACATCGAGCGGCGCGCCCGTCTTCGCCTTGATTTCGTCGACGCTCACGCCCGGCGCAAGTTCGGTCACTTTCAAGCCGTTTTCGGTCACTTCGATCACGCCGAGATCGGTGATGATCTCATCGACCACACCCACGCCCGTCAGCGGCAGCGTGCATTCTTCGAGGATCTTGTGCTGATCGCCCTTGGCGACGTGCTCCATCAGCACGACCACGCGCTTGACGCCCGCGACCAGGTCCATCGCGCCGCCCATGCCCTTGATCATCTTGCCCGGGATCATCCAGTTCGCGAGATCGCCCTTCTTGCTGATCTGCATCGCGCCGAGAATCGCCAGATTGATGTGGCCGCCGCGAATCATCGCGAACGAATCCGCCGAAGAGAAAATCGACGAACCGGGCAGCGTCGTCACCGTCTGCTTGCCGGCGTTGATCAGGTCGGCGTCGACTTCGTCTTCGGTCGGCGACGGGCCGATGCCGAGCAGACCGTTTTCCGACTGCAGCCATACTTCGACGCCCGCCGGCACGTGGTTCGCGACCAGCGTCGGCAAGCCGATGCCGAGGTTCACATAAAAGCCGTCCTGCAGTTCCTTCGCCGCGCGCGCGGCCATTTCGTCACGAGTCCATGCCATGATCAGTCTCCTTTCGCGCGGACGACGCGTTGTTCGATGCGTTTTTCCGGATGCGCATTCAGTACGATGCGCTGCACGAAGATGCCAGGCGTATGGATCGCGTCCGGATCGAGCTCGCCCACTTCGACGATCTCTTCGACCTCCGCGACGGTGATGCGGCCCGCCATCGCGCACGTCGGATTGAAGTTGCGCGCGGTGCGGCGATAGATAAGGTTGCCGGCCTTGTCGGCCTTCCATGCCTTGACGAGCCCGATATCCGCGGTCAGCGAATGTTCGAGCACGTAGTGGTTCTCGCCGAACTGGCGGGTTTCCTTACCCTCGGCGATCTGCGTGCCGAAACCGGTGTTCGTGAAAAACGCCGGGATGCCCGCGCCGCCTGCGCGCAGCTTCTCGGCGAGCGTGCCTTGCGGCGTGAATTCGAGCTCGAGTTCGCCGGCCAGGTACTGGCGCTCGAACTCCTTGTTCTCACCGACGTACGACGAGATCATCTTCCTGATCTGGCGCGTCTCGAGCAGCAGGCCAAGGCCGAAACCGTCGACGCCCGCGTTGTTGCTGATGCAGGTGATGCCTCGCACCTTCGAATCGCGCAGCGCCGCGATCAGCGCCTCGGGAATGCCGCACAAGCCGAAGCCGCCGACGGCGAACGTCTGCCCGTCCTTGACGATGTCCTTCAGCGCCTCGGCGGCGCCTGGATAGACCTTGT
Source organism: Paraburkholderia sp. BR10954 (assembly GCF_040965775.1). Classification (NCBI taxonomy): domain Bacteria; kingdom Pseudomonadati; phylum Pseudomonadota; class Betaproteobacteria; order Burkholderiales; family Burkholderiaceae; genus Paraburkholderia; species Paraburkholderia sp. BR10954. The sequence goes on along the minus strand of NZ_JBFRCK010000033.1, from coordinate 35,981 downwards.
TCATCTGTATGTCCCTTCCTCTATGGAAACCCGAAACCTGTACGCAGGCCGCCGGATCATTGCGGCTGATATCGCAACTGGCGAACTTCACGTCGCCTCACGATACCGCTACGTCATTCTAGTAGTCATCCGCGGCATGCGCCGCGTTGTCATCTGCCCGAAAGAGTACGCTGGGCCCGCCATACGGCACAATACGCAAAAATACATAAGTACTTGCCGCCCCGCCCATGCCCTCCCTGGATTACCGCACTGCGTTTCACCTCGCGCCGATCGGACTCGTGCTATCGCGCGAGCGGACCATCGAAGACTGCAACGACGAGCTCGCGTCGATTTTCGGCTACGCGCGAGACGCGCTGATCGGTCAGTCATTCCAGGTGTTGTACCCATCGGCGGATGAGTTCGAGCGGATCGGCGCGCGCATTCCGCCGATCATGACCGCACAAGGCAGCTACGCGGACGACCGCATCATGAAACGCGCGAACGGCGAGCTGTTCTGGTGTCACGTGACGGGCCGCGCGCAGCAGCGCACCGACCCGCACGCGGCGGGTGTCTGGACCTTCGAGGATCTGAGCGCGACCCGCCGGGTCGCGGTGGAACTGACGCCGCGCGAGCGCGAAATCGCCGCGCAACTGGTGACGGGCAAGACCAGCAAGCAGATCGGCCGCGTGCTCGACATCAGCCCGCGCACGGTCGACGTCTACCGTGCGCGGCTCATGCGTAAATACGATACGGGCAATGCGACCGAGCTCTTGCAACGTCTGCTCGGGGATTGACAGAGAAAGGAAGGATGAAGCACGCGACCACGCTCAGGCAGCGCCGTCAGGCCGCCTTGACGAGAGCGGCGCTCTCGATGGCCGCGCGCAGCACGTCGGGCACTGGCATCGACTTGCCTGCCGCGTAGTCGATCCACACGCATCGCGCGGCGCCCCGCGCATAGAGCGTATCCGGCTCATCTGCACGCAGAAGCTCGAAAGCCGTATCGAAGCTGCTGCGCCCCGGCGTGGCCACCGACATCCGGCCGATCACGTCACCCGGATAGTGCAGCTGCTTCAGGAACTCCATCGACGCATTGACGATCACCGGCCCCTGCCCGTCCGGGCGCTCGCCGAGGAAGTCCATGTGTTCGAACCAGGAAATCCGCACCTGCTCCATGTAGCGAAAATAAACCGTGTTGTTGACGTGACCGAAGGCGTCCATGTCGCCCCAGCGGATCGGCATCGTCATTTCGAAAACTGCGTGAAAATCGCTCATGCTTTACTTCCGTTCTTCCTTTGCTGCCCGACTGTTGAAACGTTTGACTGCGCGCTCACGCGAGCCCGAAACCGTCGTCGGCGGCGATCACCGAGCCGTTGATGAACTGCGATTCGTCCGCCGCGAGCAGCAGGAGCAGCCCGTCGAGATCCTCCGGTTTGCCGACCCGATGGCGCGGCAGCATCGCAATCAGTTTCTGCCCCTGATCGGTCGACCAGTGGTGGTGGTTGATCTCGGTGTCGATATAGCCGGGGCAGATCGCGTTCACATTGATGCCATGCTTGCCCCACTCGAGCGCCATCGCCTTCGTCATGTGGACGACCGCGGCCTTGCTCATCGAATACAGGCCGATTTGCGGCAGCACTCGCAAGCCCGCCATCGACGCGATGTTGATGATCCGGTACGACGGCTTCTGCGCGTTGTTGCCGCGCATGATCATGCGCTTGGCGACTTCCTGCGCGACGAAAAAAGCGCCGCGCGTATTGGTGTCGAACACGTATTCGAAGTCCGCCGGCGTGACCTCGGACAGCTTCTGCGTAGTCGACACGCCCGAGTTATTGACGAGGATATCGATGGTGCCGGCTTCGGTCTCCGCGTGCGCGACCGCCGACTTGATGCTCTGGTAGTCGGTCACGTCGAGCGACACCACGTGCGCGGCTCCGCCGGACGCCTCGATTTCCGCGCGCAGCTCCTTGAGCCGCTCGGTCCGTCGGCTCGCCAGCACGACCTTCGCGCCCGCCTGCGACAGCACCTGCGCGAAGCGCTTGCCCAACCCGCTCGAGGCGCCAGTGATCAGCGCGACCTTGCCTTCCAGATTGATCGAACGGCCCATTGTCTTTCCTTGCTCGGTTGTAGTGACAACTGCGGTTGACGGGTTTGGTACGACCGCGATAAGGGTCTATACCGTATCATGAAATAGTACGCTCGTGCTAATCTGTGGCTTTTGGGTTGCGGCGTAGGGATCGATCGCCCACAATACGAACCCGAAAAAAGCATTCTAACGGTAAGAGGAGCATCAATGACCCCCGCAAGTCTCATTGAGCAGTACGGCCCGCGCGAGTCGATGGAGTATGACGTCGTCATCGTCGGCGGCGGCCCTGCGGGCCTGTCGGCTGCCATTCGTCTGAAGCAGCGCGCCGCCGAACAAGGCGTCGAGCTTGGCGTCTGCGTACTCGAAAAAGGCTCTGAGATCGGGGCGCATATCCTGTCGGGCGCGGTGATGGACCCGCGCGCGCTGACCGAGCTGATCCCGGACTGGAAGGAGAAAGGCGCGCCGCTGACGGTCGAGGTGACCGAAGACCGCTTCCTGTTCCTGTCGGCGACGGGCGCGAAGAGCGTGCCGAACTGGGCGCTGCCGGACAATTTCAAGAACCACGGCAACTACGTGATCAGCCTCGCGAACGTGACGCGCTGGCTGGGTCAGCAGGCCGAGGCGCTCGGCGTCGAGATTTTCCCGGGCTTTCCGGCGGCTGAAGTGCTGTACAACGACGACGGCTCGGTCAAGGGCGTCGCGACCGGCAACCTCGGCATAGGCAAGGACGGCGAGCCGACCGAGAACTTCCAGCTCGGCATGGAGCTGCATGCGAAGTACACGCTGTTCTGCGAAGGCGCGCGCGGCCACCTCGGCCGCCAGCTGAACGAGAAGTTCAAGCTGCGCGACGGCGTCGATCCGCAGGTGTACGGCATCGGCATCAAGGAGCTGTGGGAGATCGATCCCGCGAAGCACAAGCCGGGTCTGGTGATGCACACGGCCGGCTGGCCGCTCGAAAACGACACCTACGGCGGCTCGTTCCTCTATCACATGGACAACAACCAGGTCGTGGTCGGCTTCGTGGTCGGCCTCGGCTATTCGAATCCGTATCTGTCACCGTTCGAGGAATTCCAGCGCTACAAGACGCATCCGGCGATCCGCGCGATTCTCGAAGGCGGCAAGCGCGTGTCGTACGGTGCGCGCGCGATCACCGCGGGCGGTCTGATGTCGCTGCCGAAGCTGGTGTTCCCGGGCGGCGCACTTGTCGGCGACGACGCGGGCTTCCTGAACGCGTCGCGCATCAAGGGTTCGCACGCCGCGATCAAGACCGGCATGCTCGCCGCCGACGCCGCATTCGCCGCGGTACGGGCCGGCCGTCAGTCGGACGAACTGACCGCTTATCCGGAAACCTTCAAGACGTCGTGGCTCTACACCGAGCTGTATCGCGCGCGTAACTTCAAGCAGTGGATGAGCAAGGGTCTCTACCTCGGCACGCTGATGGTCGGCGTCGAGCAGAAGCTGCTCGGCGGCAACGTGCCCTGGACGCTGCATCATCAACATTCCGATCATGAGATGCTGAAGCCGGCTTCGCAGTGCAAGCCGATCACGTATCCGAAGCCGGACGGCAAGCTGACGTTCGACCGGCTCTCTTCGGTGTTCATCTCGAACACGAACCACGAGGAAAATCAGCCGGCGCACCTGACGCTGAAAGATCCGACCGTGCCGGTCAACGTGAACTGGCAGACTTACGCCGGACCGGAGTCGCGTTATTGCCCGGCTGGCGTGTACGAGTTCGTGAAGAACGACGAAGGCAACGAGCGGCTCGTCATCAATGCGCAGAACTGCGTGCACTGCAAGACCTGCGATATCAAGGACCCGACGCAGAATATCGTGTGGGTCACGCCGGAAGGCGGTGGCGGGCCGAACTATCCGAACATGTAATTGTTGTGCTGTTTGCTTTTGCGGCGCTGGGCGATAAGCGGCAGCGTCGCGAAGGCAAATTCCGATAGCGCGCTCGCGCCTTCGTCTGCGCGCATTCTCGCGCGTTTCGTCCGTCCCCTTCCCTATTCATTTTCATGGCGGCTCGTTCGCCGCCAATCTCGGGGCCGCGTCAGCGTTACGGCGCGCTCGCCGCGATCTTCGGCGTGCTCACGGCCACATCGCCGCATTGCGCGCGATGGCGCAGCGCGTGATCGATCAGCACGAGCGCAAGCATCGACTCGGCGATCGGCGTCGCGCGAATGCCGACGCACGGGTCGTGCCGCCCGAAGGTTTCGACGACCACCGGCTGTCCCGCCTTGTCGATCGAACGGCGCGGCGTGCGAATGCTCGAGGTCGGTTTGATCGCGATCGACACCGTGATGTCCTGTCCCGTCGAAATGCCGCCGAGCACCCCGCCCGCGTGATTGCCGATGAAGCCCTCCGGCGTCAGCTCGTCGCCATGCACCGAGCCGCGTTGCGCAACGCTCGCGAAGCCCGCGCCGATCTCGACGCCCTTCACCGCGTTGATGCCCATCATCGCGTGCGCGATGTCGGCGTCGAGGCGGTCGAACAGCGGCTCGCCGAGGCCGACCGGCACACCGGAGGCGACCACGTTGATGCGCGCGCCGATCGAATCACCGTCCTTGCGCAGCGCGTCCATATACGTCTCGAGCTGCGGAACGATCTGCGCATTCGGCACGAAGAACGGGTTTTCGCGCACCTGCGCCCAATCGACGAACGGCACGTCGATCTCGCCGAGCGCGGCCATATAACCGCGGATCTCGGTGCCGAACTTCTCGCGCAGCCACTTCTTCGCCACCGCGCCCGCCGCGACCGTCGGCGCCGTCAGCCGTGCCGACGAGCGGCCGCCGCCGCGGTAATCGCGAATGCCGTACTTCTGCCAGTACGTGTAGTCGGCGTGGCCGGGGCGGAACGTCTCGGCGATGTTGCCGTAGTCCTTGCTGCGCTGGTCGGTATTGCGGATCAGCAGCGCGATCGGCGCGCCGGTGGTTTGACCTTCGAACACGCCCGACAGGATCTCGACCTTGTCCTCTTCCTGGCGCTGCGTCACGTGGCGCGACGTGCCCGGCTTGCGGCGATCGAGTTCGAACTGGATATCGGCTTCGTCGAGCGCCATGCCCGGCGGGCAGCCGTCGATCACGCAGCCGATAGCGGGGCCGTGCGATTCGCCAAAGGTCGTGACAGTGAAAAGCGTACCGAGCGTGTTGCCGGACATGAGCGTCGTCCAAAGAAATTCGGGGGAGAACGCTATTATGCCAGCCCGCTCGCCCCGAAGACGGGCGTGGCGACAGCGCTGCCGAATGCGGGCGAGAGTGGACGAGCTAGCGACCCCGGCATCCGCGCACCGGCCCAAGGCTATTTGCGCGCGCCGCGCAGCTCGGTCACGATCTGCTGCAGTGTTTCCGGCGTCGCGAGCGCCGGGTCGATCGGCTCGCCGACCGCGAGGCTCAGCCGGCTCATCACGCCTTTTCTGAGCGGACGCGGCCAGTGGGCATCGACCGCGCGCGAAAACACGCTGCCCCACAGACCACGCAGCGCCATCGGAATAACCGGCGCCGGGGTGCGCCTGACGATCTCGGCGACGCCGTGGCGAAACGGGTTCAGCTCACCGGTGCGCGTCAGCTTGCCTTCGGGAAAGATGCAGACGAGTTCGCCGTCCGCGAGCGCCCGCGCGCACAGATCGTAGGCACGCGAGAGCAGCGCCGCATCCTGATGCGCGGGCGCGATCGGAATCGCCTTCGCATGCCGGAACAGCCAGCCGACGAACGGCGAGCGGAAGATTTGATGGTCCATCACGAAGCGGATCGGCCGCGGGCTTTCGGCCATGATGACGATCGCATCGACGAAACTGACGTGGTTGCACACGAGCACCGCCGCGCCGCGCTCCGGAATCCGCTCCGCGTGCACGAGCCGGATCCGGTAAAACGTATGCACGAGCAGCCACGCAACGAAGCGCAGCAGGAACTCGGGCACGAGCGAATAGATGTAGCCCGCGACCACCACGTTCAGCAGCGCGGTGACGAGAAAAATTGCCGGAATGCCGAAGCCCGCGGCGGTCAGGCCCATCGCCATCAACGCCGACACGATCATGAACAGCGAGTTGAGGATATTGTTCGCGGCGATGATGCGCGCGCGATGACTCGGCTGACTACGGCTCTGAATCAGCGCATACAGCGGCACGCTGTAGAAGCCGCCGAACATCGCGAGCAGGAACAGATCGGCGAGCACGCGCCAATGCGCGAACCGCGCGAGAAATTCCCCGACGCTGAGCAGATGCCCCGCCGGCGGCAGCGCATGGCTCGCAAAAAAAAGATCGATCGCGAACACGCTCATGCCGATCGAGCCTAGCGGCACGAGGCCGACTTCGATCCGCCGCTTCGACAGCCGTTCGCACAGCAGCGAGCCAATGCCGATGCCGATCGAAAACGTGGCGAGCAGCACGGTCACGACGTCCGGATCGGCGGACAGCACGTCCTTCGCAAAATTGAAAAACGACGCGAGGAACGTCGCGCCGACGAACCACAGCCACGAGATGCCGAGCAGGCTCAGAAACACCGTGCGGTTTTCGTGCGCGAGCTTCAGATTGCGCCACGTTTCGCTGACCGGGTTCCAGTTGATGCGCAAGCCGGGCTGCGGCGCGGGCGTAGCCGGCACGAAGCCGGACACGCCGCGCCCGATCAGCGCGATCGCGATACACGCGCCGGCGAGCACCACCGCGCCATGCTCGGCGAACCCCGCGCCCGCGCCGCCGACGATCGTGCCGACAAGGATCGCGACGAAGGTGCCCATCTCGATCATGCCGTTGCCGCCGACCAATTCGGCCTTCGACAGATGCTGCGGCAGATACGAGTACTTGACCGGCCCGAATACGGTCGAATGCACGCCCATCAGGAACGTGCACAGATACAGCAACGGCGCGCTATGCAGCCAGAAGCCCGCGCCGCCGACCAGCATCACCGCGATCTCGAAAGTCTTGACGAGACGCGTGAGCAAGGCCTTGTCGTACTTGTCCGCAATCTGGCCGGAAGTGGCCGAGAACAGCACGAACGGCAGAATGAAAATCGCGGAGATCAGGAACGCCGCGGTTTTCGGATCGACGCCCGAAAACCGCGCCGCCTGATAGGTGACGAGCGACGTGAAGCCGATCTTGAACACGTTGTCGTTCATCGCGCCGAGAAACTGTGTCCAGAAGAACGGCGCGAAACGGCGCTGGCGGAGCAGGCGGAACTGGGATTCGTGCGCTTCGTGCGCGCGAGCGGCGCGGCGGGCGGCAGGCAACGGACGATCGTTCATGAAGTCAGAACAACGGCGCGGAAAATGGCGATGAAGCGCGCGGAGCGGCGGACAAACGGGCCGGTGCGACGCGCGCTCCAGATCCGGGCACCGGCCCGGACACAAAAAAAGCGCCCGCTTGCGCGCGCGCCCTGTCGGCGGATTCGCGCTCCCGGCGACGGCCGGAGCGCGACCTTCGAGCCACGCGCATCAACGCGCCGGCTGCTGATCCTGTCCTTCCTGCTCTTCCGGCCAGTCGCGGATATAGGCCTTCAGCATGCGATTCTCGAACCCCTGCTCCTCGACCACCGCCTTCGCGACGTCGTAAAACGAGATGACGCCCATCAGCGTGCGGCTTTCCATGACCGGCAGATAACGCACGTGATGCTCGAGCATCATGCGGCGCACTTCGTTGACGTCGGTTTCGGGCGTGCAGGTGAGCGGATGGTCATCCATCACCTTGCGGATCGTCGAAGTACCGACGCTGCCGCCGTTCTCCTTCAAGGTCAGAATGATTTCGCGAAACGTCAGCATGCCGACGAGGTCGCCGTACTCCATCACGACGAGCGAGCCGATGTCGTGCTCGGCCATGGTAATGACGGCGTCATGCAGCGTGGTATCCGGCGTGACCGTAAAAAGGGTGTTGCCCTTGACTTTAAGAATGTCGCTGACTCGCATGATCTATCTCCTGGTACCGCCAATCTTGCAGTGCATTAAATGGTTGTTTCGATCCTATCGGAAAGGCCCATAAAAGGAAAGCGGCCCGCCAGTCAAGGCTCGGCGGGGTTTCGGGGGCTCCAATTCATCTGACTTCCAGATAGCGAGCATGCCCCGCTCCCGGCACGAGCCACATAAATCCGCGGTCCATCCCACGGGAAAACCGCGCTTGAAGCGGCGCGCGCCAATGATAGGATGGCCGGCCTACCCTGATCATTCGCGTGGCCCCTCGCGGCCCGCCGCACACGATGTCCGCCAACCGTTTCGATACGCTTGCGCTGCACGCCGGCGCTGCCCCCGACCCCGCCACCGGCGCGCGCGCGACGCCGATCTACCAGACCACGTCGTTTTCGTTCCGCGACTCGGACCACGCCGCCGCGCTGTTCAACATGGAGCGCGCCGGCCATGTCTACTCGCGCATCTCGAATCCGACCGTCGCCGTGTTCGAAGAGCGCGTCGCCGCGCTCGAAAATGGCGCCGGCGCGATCGGCACCGCGAGCGGCCAGGCCGCGCTGCATCTGGCGATCGCGACGCTGATGGGCGCGGGCTCCCACATCGTCGCGTCGAGCGCGCTGTACGGCGGCTCGCACAATCTGCTGCACTACACGCTGCGGCGCTTCGGTATCGAGACGACCTTCGTGAAGCCCGGCGACCTCGACGCGTGGCGCGCCGCGCTGCGCCCCAACACGCGCCTGCTATTCGGCGAAACGCTCGGCAATCCGGGCCTCGAGGTGCTCGACATCGCCGCGCTCGCGCAGATCGCGCACGCGCACCGCGTGCCGCTGCTGGTCGATTCGACCTTCACGACGCCCTACCTGCTGCGCCCGTTCGAGCACGGCGCCGACTTCGTGTACCACTCGGCGACCAAGTTTCTCGGCGGCCACGGCACGACGATCGGCGGCGTGCTGGTCGACGGCGGCACGTTCGACTTCGAGGCTTCCGGCCTTTTCCCCGAATTCACCGAGCCATACGACGGTTTCCACGGCATGGTGTTCGCCGAGGAAAGCACCGTCGCGCCGTTCCTGCTGCGCGCGCGGCGCGAAGGCTTGCGCGATTTCGGCGCGTGCCTGCATCCGCAGGCCGCGTGGCAACTGCTGCAAGGCATCGAGACGCTGCCGTTGCGCATGGAGCGGCATGTCGCCAACACACGCCGCGTGGTGGAGTTTCTCGCCGCTCATGCGGTGGTCGAATCGGTTGCCTATCCCGAGCTGCCGACGCATCCCGACCACGCGCTCGCGAAGCGGCTGCTACCGCGCGGCGCCGGAGCGGTGTTCAGCTTCAACCTGCGCGGCGACCGCGCGGCCGGGCGCGCCTTCATCGAAGCGCTGACGCTGTTCTCGCACCTCGCGAACGTCGGCGACGCGCGCTCGTTGGTGATCCACCCGGCATCGACGACGCACTTCCGCATGGATGCCGCCGCGCTCGCCGCGGCCGGTATCACCGAAGGCACGATCCGTCTGTCGATCGGGCTCGAAGATCCGGATGACCTGATCGACGATCTCAAGCGCGCGCTGAAGGCCGCGCAAAGAACCGCCGCTGCGGCGCCCGCCGCCACGAACGCCCCCGCCCGCCCGGAGTCCGCATGATCGTCACCGTCCAAGGCAAACCGGCCTACGCCTACAGCGGCGGCAAACCCTTCGACGCGGGCCTGCCGACCGCCGTGTTCATCCACGGCGCCGAGCACGATCACAGCGTGTGGGCGCTGCAAAGCCGCTATTTCGCGCATCACGGCTTCGGCGTGCTCGCGCTCGACCTGCCGGGCCACCGGCGCAGCGCCGGCCCCGCGCTCGCCAGCATCGCCGCGCTGGCCGACTGGCTCGCCGCGCTGCTCGATGCGGTGGGCGTCACGCGTGCGTTCGTCGCCGGTCACAGCATGGGCTCGCTGATCGCGCTCGACTTCGCCGGCCGCTATCCGCAGCGCGCCACGCATCTTGCGCTGCTCGCGACCGCGCTGCCGATGACCGTCTCCGACGCGCTGCTCGACGCCGCGCTCAATCGCGAGCCCGAGGCGATCGACATGGTCAACCAGTGGTCGCATTCGACGCTCGCCGCGAAGCCCTCGTGCCCCGGCCCCGGCTTCTGGCTGCACGGTATGAACCAGCGGCTGATGGAGCACGTGTCCGCCAGCGGCGAGCCGCATCTGTTCCACACCGACTTCACCGCCTGCCATACCTATGCGGACGGCCTCGCCCGCGCGCCGCAGGTGCGTTGCGCGACACGCCTGATCGTCGGCCGCCGCGACGCGATGACGCCGCCGCGCGCGGCGAAAGCGCTCGCCGATGCGCTCGCGCAGGCGGGCACGCCGGTCGACACCGTCACGCTCGATGCGGGCCACGCGTTGATGACCGAGCAACCCGACGCGACGCTCGATGCGCTGTACAGCTTCGCCACGCGGGCAGCGCACGAAGGGCGCTGAATCACGACGATACCCACGCCGAAGCCGCCGCGCCATCGGCCGAATGGCCAGGTTGCGTTAGGCAGGCGATCGCCGGAGAATGATTGAAGCTGTCTTTTTCAGCCTCCGGAGGCCGCTATGGCTCATACAGCACATACCGATCACTTCGCGAGCTTCGCGGAGTTTTATCCGTACTACCTGAGCGAGCATCGCAACATCGCGTCGCGGCGGCTGCATTTCGTCGGCTCGCTCGGAGTCATTGGCTTTCTCGCGATGGCGCTCGCCACCGGCAACTGGGTATGGCTGCCGGCGGCCGTGGTGTGCGGCTATGGCTTCGCGTGGGTCGGCCATTTCTTCTTCGAAAAGAACAAGCCGGCCACCTTCCGTCATCCGCTTTACAGCCTGATGGGCGACTGGGTGATGTTCAAGGACATCTGCGTGGGGAAGATTTCGTTGTAGTTTTACCAAGGCGGCTCGAAGTCGAGCCGCCCTGTCACGCCGCCTGGTGCGGCATCGAAGCCGCCACGCGCTCGTTTCCGGGTCGCGCCGCCCTTGCCGCCGCGCGCGAGGCAAGGAGCGCGGCGAGCGTCACCTTCAGCTGGTCGTTGTCGAGCGCGGCGAGCAGCATACCGCCGTCAACCCGTGTGGAGTCGAGTTCGAGCTGATACGTAAGCTCCGCGCGGTCGATCACGAACAGGTCGTACAGCCGCTGCACGGTCACCTGCGCCGGGTTCGCGAGCAGCACGTAGTGCGGGCCGGTATGGTCCTCCTCCAGCCGCGCGATCCACTCGATCTCCTCGAGACGCTGCAACAGCATCAGCGTCGTATCCTTGTCGCGGCGAAGCATGCGCGCAAGCTCGGGCATCGTGTAGCCACGTCTGCCGCCCTCACGCGCTTCGCACAGCCGCGCGAGCAATTCGAGCGAATCGAACAGATTGCTGCCATAGAACACCGGGCGGTGAAACTGACCGATGCGGATCGCCGGCAACGCCGATGCGATCATCGCTCCGGTCAGCGTGATGAACCAGCAGAGATACATCCACACCAGGAACAGCGGCACCGCGGCGAACGCCCCGTACACCGCCGTATACGTTGGAATACGGCGCACGTAGTAGCCGAAACCGCGCTTGGCGAGCTCGAACGCGACTGCGGCGATCACGCCGCCGACCACCGCGTCGCGCCATTCGACACGGCAGTTCGGCAAATAAACGTAAAGAATCGTGAACGCGAGCATCGTGAACGGCAGCGTGGCGCTGGCGAGCGCCCATTCGATCAGCGGTGTGATGCGCTGCGCGGCGCTAAACGACATCGATTGCGTGAACAGATACGACGAGATGGACAGGCTCACGCCGATCAGGATCGGACCGAGCGTGATGATCGCCCAGTACACGAGGATGCGCTGCGCGACGGGCCGCGCCTTGCGCACGCGCCAGATCACGTTGAACGCGGACTCGACGGTCATCATCGTCATCACCGCGGTGACGAACAGGATGATCATGCCGATCGTGGTCAGCCCTTTGGCCTTCGACGCGAACTGGTTCAGATACTTGAAGATCTGATCGTTCAGTTGCGCGGGCATCAGGTGATCGGCAAGAAAAAACTGCAGCGACGCCTGGAACGAGCTGAAGATCGGAAACGCGGTGAACAGCGCAAACGCGACGGTGGCGAGCGGCACGAGCGCGAGCATCGTGGTGAACGTCAGGCTGCCCGCGACCTGCGGAATCCGGTCCTCGCCGATGCGTTGCGCGGCGAATTGCGCGAGCCGTTTGAGCGTGTCGAGATCGAAACGCACCCTAACCAACAAACCTGCCTCCTTGCTTGCTGAACCGTCAGAACGGGACTGCGGGAACCCCTTGCGGCGTTTGGCCGAACCTCCTGGCCGAACGGCTATGAATGGCCTGTGCGACGGACCGAACCCCTATAATACCCGTTCAATGATGAGGCCTATGAAAGACATTCTCGTGCTTTATTACAGCCGTCACGGCGCCACGCGCGAGCTCGCGCTGGCGATCGCGCACGGCGTCGACAGCGTCCCCGGCATGCAGGCGCGCGTGCGCACCGTACCGGCGGTTTCCACGGTCTGCGAGGCGAGCGAGCCGGACATCCCCGCCGAAGGACCACCGTACGTCGAGCTGCGTGACCTCGAAGAATGCGCGGGCCTCGCGCTCGGCTCACCGACCCGCTTCGGCAACATGGCGGCCGCGCTCAAATACTTTCTCGACGGCACCACGCCGCAGTGGCTATCCGGCGCGCTGTCGGGCAAGCCGGCCTGCGTGTTCACGTCGACCGGCAGCCTGCACGGCGGCCAGGAATCCACGCTGCTGTCGATGATGCTGCCATTGCTCCATCACGGCATGCTGATCGTCGGCATTCCGTACACGGAGAGCACGCTGACCACCACGCAAACCGGCGGTACGCCGTATGGCGCGTCGCATTTCGCGCGCGCGGGCACGGCCGGCCACGGCATCTCCGCCGACGAACGGACGCTGGCCATTGCGCTGGGTGCGCGCGTTGCGCGCACGGCGGCGTCGATGTCCGAACGGCCGTGAGCGCAAAGCCGTGAACGACCCGCATCCGCAACCAACCGAACGCGACGACGCCCGTCGGGACGCCAGCGGCGCGGAATTCGCAAGCACGTCGGCAGCCGCAACCGTTGTACCCGTGCAGCCCAAAGCCGCCGCCGCGCTCGTCGCCGCTTTCACACTGGTCGCGATGATCGTGCTGGCAGTCGCATGGGAATGGTGGCTCGCGCCATTGCGGCCTGGCGGCTCGCTGCTCGTGCTGAAGGCGTTGCCGTTGCTCTCCGCGTTGCCCGGCGTGTGGCGACGTCGGCTCTATACGATGCAATGGGCGTCGATGCTGATCTTGCTGTATTTCGCCGAAGGCGTCGTGCGCGGCTGGAGCGATCATGGCTTGGGCGCGCGGCTCGGCTGGCTGCAAGCGGCGCTCGCCGTGGTCTTCTTCGCCTGCGCGCTCGCGTATGTCGGGCCGTTCAAGCGCGCGGCGCAACGAGCCGCGAAGCAAGCCGCGAAGCAAGCCGCGAAGCAAGCCGCGAAGCAAGCCGCGAAGCAAGCCGCGAAGCAAGCCGCAAAGCAGGCTGCAAAGCAAACCACCGGCGAACCAACCCCGCCCCCCTGACGTCCAAGCCTCAGAACCGTCAACCGATCCACATGAAACACACCGCTTTTCTCGCCGCCTGCTGCGACGCCATCGGCGCGGCTCACGTCCTGACCGATCCGCACGACACCGCTCCCTTTCTGACCGACTGGCGCCGCCGCTACACCGGCGCGGCCTGCGCGGTGCTGTGCCCGGCCACGTCCGCGCAAGCCGCCGCGCTCGTCAGGCTCGCGGTCGAACATCGCGTCGCGCTGGTGCCGCAGGGCGGCAACACCGGCCTCGCAGGCGGCGCGACACCTGACGCCAGCGGCGCGCAGGCGGTCATCAGCCTGCGCCGCCTGAATCGCGTGCGCGACATCGATCCGCACAACAACACGATCACCGTCGAAGCCGGCGTCATCCTCGCCGACGTGCAGAAGCACGCCGAAGCGGCCGGGCGTCTGTTTGCGCTGAGCCTCGCCGCCGAAGGCAGCTGCACGATCGGCGGCAATCTGTCGACCAACGCGGGCGGCACCGGCGTGCTGCGCTATGGCACCACGCGCGAGCTGTGCCTCGGCCTCGAAGTGGTGACGCCGCAAGGCGAACTGTGGGACGGCCTGCGCGGGCTGCGCAAGGACAACACCGGCTACGATCTACGCGACCTGTTCATCGGCGCGGAAGGCACGCTCGGCCTGATCACCGCGGCGGTGATGAAGCTGCATCCGCAGCCGGCCGCGCGCGTGACCGCGCTCGCCGCGCTCGCATCGCCGCATGCGGCGCTCGATTTTCTCGCGCTCACGCAACGCGTCGCCGGGCCGCTCCTGACCGGCTTCGAACTGATGTCGGATTTCTGCCTGCGCCTCGTTGGCCGGCATTTCGAACAGATGCGTTATCCGTTCGCCGAACCGCATGCGCAAATCGTGCTGCTCGAACTGTCGGACGGCGAAAGCGAAGAGCACGCGCGCAGGCTGTTCGAGGGGCTGATGGAAACCGCGCTCGAACAGGGTCTCGTCGAAGACGCCGTGGTCGCGGAAAACCTCGCGCAGTCGCGCGCGTTCTGGAATCTGCGCGAGCACATTCCGCTCGCGCAGGCCGAGGAAGGCCTGAACATCAAGCACGACATCGCGGTGCCGATCTCACGCATCGGCCACTTCATCGAAGCGACCGATGCCGAGATCGCGCAAGCCGCGCCGGGCGCGCGCATGGTCACGTTCGGCCATCTCGGCGACGGCAATCTGCACTACAACGTGCAGGCGCCCGAGGGCGTCGATGCGAAGGCGTTTCTGCGCCAGTACCAGAGCCCGATCAACCGGATCGTCTACGACAGCGTGAATGCGCACCGCGGCAGCATCAGCGCGGAACACGGACTTGGCCAGCTGAAGATCGACGAAGCCGCGCACTACAAACAGGACGTCGAGGTGCGGATGATGCGCGCGATCAAGCAGGCGCTCGATCCGCTCAACCTGATGAATCCGGGCAAGGTGCTACGCTAATGTTTGAAGCCACCGCGATCCGGCGCGGCGGCGTTTCGCAGGAGTCGCGTCCGTGAAGATTCGCGTGCTGTCCGATCTGCATCTGGAAAACGACGAGCCTGAACTGATCCCGCATGCGCAGGCGGATCTGGTCGTGCTGGCGGGCGACATTCACAACCACGCGGCCGGCCCGCGCTGGGCCGCGCAGGCGTTCGACGACACGGTGCCGGTCGTCTACGTACCGGGCAATCACGAGTATTACGACGGCGAGTTCGGCGCGCTGGAGAGCGCGACGCTCGACGCGGCCGCGCAGGTCGATAACGTGCACCTGCTGAACAACGCCACGCTCGTCGATAGCCAGGGGCGCTGGCGCGTGCTCGGCACGACGTTGTGGACCGACTTCGCGCTGTACGGCGCGACGCCCGAAGCAATCGAGGAATCGATCGTCGCCGCGCGGCGCGTCATGCTCGATTATCGCGGGCTGATCCAGATGAACTGGCCGCACGACCCGCGCGACGCCGCGCGCGACTTCACGCCGGCCGATTCGCTCGCGCTGCACCAGCATGCGCGCGCGTGGCTCGAAAGCGAGCTGACCAAACCATTCGCCGGCCAAACGATCGTGGTCACGCACCATGCGCCGCATCGGCTGAGTCTCGCCGAGCGCTTTGCCGATGACCGCGTGTCGGCGGGCTTCGTCAATCACCTGCCGGAGCTCGTGCGCGCGCCTGTCGCGTTGTGGATTCACGGCCACACGCATACGTCGTTCGACTATGTGGTGGACGGCACGCGTGTGGTGTGCAATCCGCGCGGCTATTTCGACCGGCGCACGCGCGAGTGGGAAAATCCGCTGTTTGCGTGGGACAAGGTCGTCGAGATCTAGCTGGTTCTAGCGGGCCCGCTCACCGCTCTCGCCGCGGCGCATCCTGTGACTCGACTTCGACCGGAACGAGCCGCGGCTGCTGTACACGCATGCGGCGCAGCAAATCGCGCGACGCGGCGACGCCGATCAATCCGAACATGACGGCCAAGCCGATCATCAAGTGCGTATCCATGGATGTGTCGTCCTTCAGTGGTTGCGAGGTGCCGAACGGCGGCGAATCCAGCGCGTCCGGCCAGAGCGGCGACGCGTGAACGACACGTTAACAAATCGACTGCGCGGCAGAAGTAAAGAAATGTTGCGACGCGGCGCGTGTGTAACAGGCTGTCACGTCTCGCGCCCCTCGAACGTCAACGCTTGACGAGCGGACCGTTCAGGTTCGCGCGAACTGCCGCAATTCTTCCTGATCCGCCGCCAGAGTCGAGGGCAACTCGTCGCGCAGGAATTCGACCCATGTGCGGATCTTCGCATCGAGATACTGCCGCGACGGATACAGCGCATACAGATTCATCTGCTGCGATGTGTACTCGGGCAGCAGCCACACCAGTTCACCGCTGCGCAAACCACTAATCGCCGAGTAGATCGGAATCAGCGCGATGCCCATGCCCTGGGCGACAGCCACGACCATCGCCTCGGCCACGTTCACCTGGAACGTCGCCGAGCCGAGCGACACGACTTCCTCGCCGTTCGGGCCGTCGAAGGTCCATTTGTCGGGCGGGTACACCGGCGTCACCATCTGCAGGCAGGTGTGCTGCACGAGGTCCGCGGGCGTTTGCGGTACGCCGCGCCGCTCGAGATAGGCAGGCGACGCGCACGCAATGCTGAACGCGCTGCCAATGCGCTGCGACACGAGCCCCGAGTCCGGCAGGACGGTGGCGAGCGTCAGCGACACGTCGAAGCCTTCGTCGAGCAGATCCGGCATGCGCTGCGCGAGCGTCAGTTCGACATGCACGTCCGGGTAGCGCTGCTGGTAACGGCTCACGGCCGGCACCACGTAGTGCTGGCCGAAGCTCGTCGTCGCATGAACCTTGAGCTTGCCGGACGGGCGCGCGTGCGCGTCGCTCGCCTCGGCCTCCGCCTGATCCACGTACGCGAGGATCTGCTCGCAGCGCTGCAGATAGCGCTCGCCCGCCTCGGTCAGCGCGATGCGGCGCGTGGTCCGGTTCAACAGCCGCGTGCGCAGATGCGCTTCCAGATCGGAAACCGCGCGCGACGCGTAGGCCGTCGTCGTATTCAGATGTTGCGCGGCGCCCGTGAAGCTGCCCGCTTCGACGACGCGGACGAATACGCGCATGTTTTGAAGCGTGTCCATACCTATCCTCTGTCGACCGGAGTTTGCGCTCTAGCCCTTGCTCCGATCCCATGCAACACAGTTGCGAAAAATCGGCAGCGATTGTTACACGATCAGCAATGGCCATTATCTCATGTCTCGTAAGAATGCCTTGCATCTTTACCGGTTATTCCGCAATTGATCGAAAAATATAATTGCGCACAAGGTTCTATAGTCAAATTTGGAGGAAATCGTGCAGTCTCCGGTACACAAAGGGATCGCCGCAGCCTCGGTTCTTACGATCCTATTAACAATCGCCGGATGCGCAAGTACCGGGGGCGTGGCGCCGCAAACGCGCACGATCAATCCTTCATCGCTCGACGCCGGCAACGCGATTCGCGCCGCCAACGCCGATGCGCAGTGGCCCGCCGCCGCCTGGTGGCGTGCCTATGACGATCCGCAGCTGAACCGGTGGATCGCGGACGCACAGGCCGGCAATCCGAGTCTCGCGGTCGCCCAGGCGCGCGTGCGCGAGGCGGCGTCGATGGCCGGCGTCGCGCGCGCGGCGCTCGCGCCGCAAGTCAACGGCAGCCTGTCGATCCAGCGCGAACAATGGCCCGACAACGTGTTCTACGGGCCGGGGCCGCTCGCCGGCGAGCAGTCGTGGAACAACACCGGCACCCTCGCCCTCGCCTATCACCTCGACTTCTGGGGCAAGGACAAGAACGCCGCCGAGCGCGCGCTCGACCTCGCACACGCGAGCGCCGCCGACGCGCGCGCCGCGCAGCTCGAACTGCAAGCGAACGTCGTGCGCACCTATATCGAAATGTCGCTGAACTACGCGCTGCTCGATATCGCGAAGGCCACGCTGCAACAACAGCAGCAAATCGTCGACCTCGCGAACCGGCGCCTGAAGGGCGGCATCGGCACGCAGCTCGAAGTGAGCCAGGCCGAAACGCCGATGCCCGAGTACGAGCGCCAGATCGACGCGATCGAGGAAAAGATCGCGCTCGGCCGCAATCAGTTGGCCGCGCTCGCGGGCAAGGGTCCAGGCGCCGGCGACGCGATCCAGCGCCCGACGTTGTCGCTCGCCGCGCCCGCCGGTTTGCCGGCCGCGCTGCCCGCGGAGCTGATCGGCCACCGCCCCGACGTGGTCGCGGCGCGCTGGACGGTCGCCGCACAGGCGCGCGGCATCGACGTCGCCAAGGCAGGGTTCTATCCGGACATCAACCTGCTCGCGTCGATCGGCGGCTATGCGGCGATGGGGCCGCTGTTCCAGTTCCTGAAGAGTCCGTCGCATAGCTGGAGCGTGGGCCCCGCGCTGACGCTGCCGATCTTCGACGGCGGCCGGCTGCGCTCGCAGCTCGGCGCCGCGTCGGCGGGCTACGACGAAGCGGTCGAGCGCTACAACCAGTCGATCGTCACCGCGCTGAAGGACATTTCCGACCAGGTGATCCGCATCCGTTCGCTGACCACCCAGGCCGACGACGCCGACCGCTCGGTCGCTGCCGCGCGCAGGAACTACGATCTGTCGCGCGAGGGTTTCCGGCGCGGCTTGACCGACTATCTGAACGTGCTGGTCGCGCAAAACCAGTTGCTGCGTGCGCAGGAAGGCGTCGCCAAGGTGCAGGCCGAGCGTCTTGGCGCGCATGCGTCGCTGATAACGGCGCTCGGCGGCGGTCTCGACGATCCGGCCAACGGTCCGCGGGATAACGAAACCTTGCCGGCGCATGGCAAGGGCAACAACGAAGGCAGAAGCGGCTCGGCGGATAGCGGCGCGGCGAAGGCAAAGGCCGATCCGCATGCCAACGCCAGCACAAATGCAGTCACCACCGCCACCACCGTCTCGCGCCCCCCGAGCGCGCCCGCGTCCGAGTAACAAAGGCCATGTCCTCCTCGCCCTCCCCGTCGACCGCGCGCCCCGCGTCGTTCGCCGCGCTCTACCAAGCCGCCGCCCACTGGGCGCGCACCGACGGCCTCGTGTGGATGTACCTGTTGAAATCGCTCGCCGCGTGTTTCCTCGCGCTCGGCATCGCGATGAAACTCGATCTGCCGCAGCCGCGCACCGCGATGACCACCGTGTTCATCGTGATGCAGCCGCAAAGCGGCGCCGTGTTCGCGAAGAGCTTCTACCGGATCTGCGGCACGCTGGTCGGTCTGGTCGTGATGCTCGCGCTGATCGGCCTGTTCGCGCAGCAGCCGGAGCTGTTCCTGATTACGACCGCGATCTGGGTCGGCATTTGCACCGCCGGTGCCGCGCGCAATCGCAACTTCCGTTCGTACGGCTTCGTGCTGGCCGGCTACACGGCCGCGCTGATCGGCATCCCCGCGTGGCAGCATCCGGACGGCGCGTTTCTCAGCGCGCTCACGCGGGTCGCCGAAGTCGTGATCGGCATCATCTGCGCGGGCGCGGTAAGCGGCCTCGTGTTTCCGCAATTCGCCGGCCAGCAGATGCGCAGCACTGTGCGCGCGCGCTTCTCGGCCTTCGTCGAATACGTGTCGGCGTCGCTGGCCGGCCGCAACGACCGCGCGCAGATCGAGGCGACCAATGCGCGCTTCGTCGCCGACATCGTCGGCTTCGAGGCCGCGCGCAGCGTCGCCGTGTTCGAAGGCCCCGATTCGCGGATGCGCGGCGGGCGCCTCGCGCGTTTGAACAGCGAGTTCATGACCGCGTCGACGCGCTTTCACGCGCTGCATCAGCTGATGAACCGTCTGCGCGAGAACGGCACCCACGGTGCGTCGATTGCGATCGACGCGCTCGAGCCGTACTTCAAGGAGATCGCGCCGTTGCTCGCGAAGTCGGGCGAGCCGGTGCTGAGCGCGGTCGACGCCGCGCACGCCGCGGCGCAGCTCGACACCTACAGGAGCGAATTGCCGAAACGCGTGCGCGCGACGCGCGACGAGCTCGAAACGCATCCCGACGCGCCGTTGCTCGATTTCGACACGGGCGCCGAACTGCTGTACCGCTTCATCGACGACCTGCACGCGTACGCGGCGACCTACGCGTCGCTCGCGGTCGACACGCACGCGCGCGAACGCTGGATCGAGCGCTACGAACCGAAAACCAATGCGATCGCCGCCGGCGTCGCGGGCCTGCGCGCGGCCATCGTGATGCTGGTGCTCGGCGCGTTCTGGATCGCGACCGCGTGGCCGAGCGGCTCGACGCTGACGCTGGACGCGGCGGCCGTGTGCGCCCTCGCGTCGTCGTCGCCGGACCCGAAGCGCACCGCGTTCCAGATGGCCGGCGGCACGGTGCTCGCGACGCTGATGGGCATGACCGCGGTGTTCGGCGTGTATCCGCACATCGACGGCTTCGTGATGCTGTGTGTCGCGCTCACGCCGTTCCTGCTGCTCGGCGTGTTCATGACCACGCGTGCGAAGCTCGCGGGCTACGGCGTCGGCTATTGCATCTTCTTCTGCTTCCTCGCCGGCCCCGACAACGTGATTCACTACGACCCGAGCTCGTTCATGAACGACGCGCTCGCGCTGGTGCTGTCGATGCTGGTGGCGTCGATCGCTTTCGCGGTGCTGCTGCCGCCGTCCACGCCGTGGCTGCGCAACCGCCTGCTCGTCGACCTGCGCCGCCAGGTGGTGCTGGCTGGCCGCGCGAGTCTTGCGCGCGTGCGCTCGCGCTTCGAGAGCGGCGCGCGCGATCTGATGTTCCAGATCAACTCGCTGTCGCAGAACGAGCCTGAGACGAAGCGCGACACGCTGCGCTGGCTGTTTTCGGTGTTGGAGGTCGGCAACGCGGTGATCGACCTGCGCCGCGAAATCGCGACGCTGCCCAACGAGCCGCGCTACCACAAGGCGGCACCGTGGCGCGTCGCACTGCGTGCGCTGCGCGATGCGCTCGCGGCGCTGTTCGAGCGGCCGCGGGAACAGCACTTCGCGCGCGCGCTCGCGACGACCGCCGACGCGATCGCGCAAGTACAGCAGTTGATGGCCGGCTTCACGCCATCGCGCGAAGAACGCCATCAACTGCTGCGCATCCTCAGTCAACTGCATTTCATCCGTACCGCGCTGCTCGATCCGCAGTCGCCGCTCGCCTCGGCGATCGGCGCGCGCGCGGACACCTCAGAAGAAGGAGCTCCTCATGCCGCGTGATATCGCCGTGCTCGATGCCTATGTGCCGGCCATTCTGCTGCTGTTCATCGCGGGCGCCGCGCTGACCTGGCTACTCGATCGCGTGATCGCCTATACGGGCCTCTATCGCGTGGTGTGGCATCCCTCCCTGTTCCGGGCGAGCTTGCTCGTGTCCGTGTGCGGCCTTCTCGGCCTCGCCGTTTATCGTTGATCAGAGTCGAAACATGACCATCCGAAATCTTGTGGGCTTCATCGCGACAGCCGTCATTTTCATCGTCGCGATCCTGATTGGCCGCGTGCTGTGGGTCCATTACATGGACGAACCGTGGACGCGCGACGGCCGCGTACGCGCCGAGATCGTCAACGTTGCGCCGGACGTGTCGGGCGCGATCGTCGATCTGCCGGTCAAGGACAACCAGTTCGTGAAGAAGGGCGACCTGCTGATGCAGATCGATCCGTCGCATTATCAGATCGCGGTCGAGCAGGCGCAGGCCGCGGTGGCCGCGCGCAAGGCCGAATTGCAGATGAAGCGCGACGACGCGCAACGGCGTGCCGACATGGATTCGCAGGTGGTGTCGAAGGAAAGCCGCGAAAACGCGACGCATACCGCGTCCGCCGCTGGTGCCGCCTATCAGCAGGCGCTCGCCGCGCTCGACGCCGCGAAGCTGAACCTCGAGCGCACGCGCGTCGTGTCGCCGGTCGATGGCTACGTGACCAACCTCTCCGTGTTCCGCGGCGACTATGCGACCGCCGGCGCCGCGAAGCTCGCGATCGTCGATAGTCATTCGTTCTGGGTGTATGGCTATTTCGAGGAAACCAAGCTGCCGCACGTGCGCATCGGCGATCAGGCCGAAGTGCGGCTGATGAGCGGCGGCACGCTGCAAGGCCATGTGGAGAGCATCTCGCGCGGCATCTACGACCGCGACAATCCGCAAAGCCACGAGTTGCTGGCGGACGTGAATCCGACCTTCAACTGGGTGCGCCTCGCGCAGCGCGTGCCGGTGCGTGTGAAGATCGACTCGGTGCCGGCCGATGTGATGCTGGCGGCGGGCACGACCTGCACGGTGGTCGTGCGGCCGGGGACGGGGTCCAACTCCCACTTCGCGTCGGCCAACGCGAGCTGACGAGCGCATCGTTTTTTGTAGGCGGAACTGCCTCATCGTCGCCTTCAGCCCTATCCGCCTTGTCGTGTGCGAGGCGGTTAAGAACTTCTAACCTCTCGCCAGCGTGAAGCTGCGTCAAGGCAGCGGAAGCTTGCTGTCATCGAGCCGGCGCGGAGGATTGGCTCCCCAACGTGCTTTTATCTGTTCCGGAGTCTCGGGAGGCCATTTCACGCCCATCCTGATGATGCGATCCCGGATTTCGACCAGTTTCCTGTAGGCCGGTGAATCGGGCGCGGGCGCGTTTCTGTTGATGTCATGAGAAAGCGCGAATGGGAACGATACGCCGTTGATGTTGTAAGTGGACGGGTTCGCGCCGTGATCGAGAAGGTAGTCGATCTGGTCGAGTGCGTTGTTCATTAATGCTTCAAATAGCACTGAATTACGCAACGAATCGCGCCGGTTCACATCTGCGCCACGCTCCACCAGCAGCTTGAGTGAGGCGGATGTCGACTCCTTTGCAACATCAAAAATTATCGGGGTGCCTTCTGAAATCAAATTTGGATCAACACCGCCGTCCAGCATGGCACGCAGGAATTCCGGGTGAGAGCTGTTGAGCATGACTCCGAGCGGGTCACCAAAATCCGGCACTTCCTGCAAGGGATCGGCTCCGGCCTTCACCACCTCCGACGCAACCGCGAGCCGATGCGGGTCGCGCTGCAACGCCTCCTGAAACGCAAAAAACAGCATCGTCATGTTCTTGCGTCCGGGCGTGTTCAGGTCCGTCTTTGGTGCCAGCCGCCTGACCTGCTCCATGTCGCCGCGTTCGATGGCCTGCGCCAGTTCGAGTTGCGCGCCGCCAAAGAAATCAGTGGCGGGAGATTTTTTCATTGCATGAACCACAGAAGATAGCGCCAGTAACAGCACTGGCACGATCAGGATTCGGCTGAGTGTTTTCATCGCTTTCAGCCTCGTTATTCAAGGCAGCGGAAGCTTGCTGTCATCGAGCCGGCGCGGTGCGTTTGCCCCCCAGCGCGCCCGTATCTGAGCCGGAGTCTCCGGGGGCCATTTCACGCCCATCCTGATGATGCGATCCCGGATTTCAACCAGTTTGACACCTGATTTAGAGGTGGTGCCTACATGTTCCATTTGCGATTCCAATTGTCTTGGGAACGAGATTCCATTGATGTTGTAAGTGTTGGGGTTGGCTCCGTGATCGAGAAGGTAATTGACTGCCTCGGTGTCATAGCCAGTTAGCGCTTCATAGAGAGATGTGTTGCGCAATGAATCACGCCGGTTCACATCTGCGCCACGCTCCACCAGCAGCTCGAGCGAGCCCAATTTGCGATCGCTTGCAACAAAGAAAACGATGGGTCTGCGGCCCTCGATCATGGTGTTGGGATCAACCCCACTGTCCAGCATCGCGCGCAGAAATTCCGGATGCGCGCTGTTGAGCACGACCCCGAGCGGATCGCCAAAATCCGGCACTTCCTGCAAGGGATCGGCGCCGGCCTTCACCACCTCCGACATAACCGCAAGCCGATGCGGGTCGCGCTGCAACGCCTCCTGAAACGCAAAAAACAGCATCGTCATGTTCTTGCGCCCAGGCGTGCTCAGATCCGTCTTCGGTGCCAGTCGCCGGACCTGCTCCATGTCACCCCGCTCGATGGCCTGCGCCAGTTCGAGTTGCGGGCCGCTAAAAAAATCAGTGGCGGGAAATTTTTTCATTGCATGAACCGCATAAGATAGCGCCAGTAACAGCGCCGGCACGATAAAGATTCGGCTGAGTGTTTTCATCGCTTTCAGCCTCGCTATGACAGTGTTTCAAGTACGGTGATGTCCTCCGCCTTCTGCTGCTCGATGCCGTCAATTGCCTGTGTGATGAAGTGGCGCGACAGGGGCGAGCCGCTGCCATGCAGGGGATAGGGAGTACCGGCTGCACCTGGCAGGGGCGTCCACGTCTGTGCCACGGTCAGAATGTCGCCATTCACATGGTAGGCATTGATGTTCGATGGCGTGACCTGGCCGCCGTAGTGTTCGACCGTCTTCGGGTGCAGACCGGCGGCATTGAAGCTCCAGCAGTCCTTGCCGCTGGCCAAAGAAGCGGCAGAACACAGGCCACCGCCTAGCGAGTGACCTGTTATGTCGATACGCTCTGTGATCTCACGTAGCTTGGTGCCACTCCTTACTGCCCGTTTGTAGTATTCCGATGCGATATTCACGCTCTGGTTAACATTGTTTGACCAGTCGGCCAGACTTGTCATTTCGGTTCCCTTGAACGCGAGTGTCGGATTCATATCGGCACCGAAGACCGCCGCATCCGGTTCGTATAGCTGCGCCCTGAAGTTCGAGCCCCTGATTGCAAAGTCCATGGCATCAAGCCCGTACCGATCCAGAAACTCCCTATCCCCGCTGCGGTTCACCCACCCTTCGGGCACCGGCCCGGACGGCTCGTAGACATGATCGGAGAGTCTGGCCTTCTCCACCGCGACATTGTTGCGCGCGAGCCGTTCAGCCGCCGCCCGCACGCGCCCGGACATGGCCGCATTGCCCGTCGCAATCAGCGCCTTGCGCGTCCGCCACCGCTGCGCCTTGGTCAGTGCCTGTGGTATCTCGATGTGTGGCGATGTCGCCCTGGCTGCGCGCGCAGCGGCTAACTGGGCTTGCCAGGCGGCCGGGGCATACTCGACGGATAGAATGGGTTCGCCGTCCGGATGACTGCCGGTCCTCGCTACGGGATTCCTTAACGGCGTGCTGCTGTAGGGCGACGGAAACAGGCTATTACGCGGACCTCGAATGGCAAGCAGTTTGCCCCGGCGAACCTCTTCGAGAAGAGCAACGATGACCCACCAGCCATCGGTGTCAGGGTTACGGTGCCGCGCGCTATGGAAAAACAGCCAGCCACTCTTCTGGATGCGCCTGACCAGCTTCCGGTCCTCCTCCCACTCCCTGTGATTCAGTGCGGCAATCTCGAGAAACTCCCGGGTCTCCGCCCTGGCCTTCTGACGGTCTGCGGCCTTGCCGAGGCACGCTTTATAGTGCCACTCGTCACAGATGACATAACAGGCACCCGGTGGCCGCTGGCAGAACAGCTCCACGGAGTGCATCTCAAATACGGACAGGGACATAGGTGTGTCGTTGGTCTATCTGAAGTCGCTGCCGGAGTTGACGGCAGTCAGATAATTACCGTGCGACAGGCAGTCCGTACATGGGCGACCGCCCAAAATCGGCTTTCGACGAACCTCGCGGTGTTCCGCTGCGACTATGCGACCGCCGGCGCCGCGAAGCTCGCGATCGTCGATAGTCACTCGTTCTGGGTGTATGGCTATTTCGAGGAAGCCAGGCTGCCGCTCGTGCGCGTCAGCGATCCGGCCGAAGTGCCTCGCGCAACGCGTGCCTGTGCGCGTGAAGATCGACTCGATGCCGGCCGATGTGATGCCGGCGGCGAGCACGACCTGCACGGTAGTCGTTGGGCCAGAAACGGCCCCCAGCTCCCACCGCGCCGCTTTTTACAGCCGGAACTGCCCCACCATCGCCTTCAGCCCGCGCGCCTGATCGTCGAGCGAGCGGGCCGCGGCGGTGGCCTCCTCCACCAGCGCGGCGTTCTGCTGCGTGCCCGCGTCCATCTGCGTGACCGCGAGATTGATCGCCTCGATACCGGCGCTCTGCTCGGACGACGCCGCCGAAATCTCGCCGATGATGTCGGTCACGCGCTTCACGGCCTTGACGACTTCGTCCATCGTCTGACCGGCTTCCGCGGCGAGCGTCGAGCCGTTGCCGACGCGCTCGACCGACGTCTGGATCAAGCCCTTGATTTCCTTCGCGGCCGCAGCACTCCGTTGGGCGAGATTGCGCACTTCCGCCGCGACCACCGAAAAGCCGCGCCCCTCCTCGCCCGCGCGCGCCGCCTCGACGGCCGCGTTCAGCGCGAGGATGTTGGTCTGGAATGCGATTCCCTCGATCACGCCGATGATGTCGCCGATGCTGTGTGCGCTGTCGTTGATGTCGTTCATCGTTGCGACCACGCGGCTCACGACCGCGCCGCCCTGCTCGGCGATCTCCGACGCGTTGTTCGCGAGCGTGCTCGCCTGCTTCGCGTTGTCGGCGTTCTGACGCACCGTCGACGTCAGCTGTTCCATGCTGCTCGCGGTGCGCTCGAGCGCGAGCGCCTGCTGCTCGGTGCGTTGCGACAGGTCCAGGTTGCCCATCGAAATCTGTCCGGACGCGGTTGCGATCGCATCGGCGCTCGACGCGATGTCGGCGACCGTCGTCGCGAGTCCGCTTTGCATGTCGGACAGCGCGAACAGCATGCTCGAACGGTCCTTGCCGCCGAGCGTAATGCGGTTCGACAGATCGCCCGCGGCGATGCGGCGCGCGATTTCCTTCGCGTACGCGGGCTCGCCGCCGAGCTGCGCGGTGAGCCGCCGCACGACCCACGCCGCGATGCCGAACGCGAGCACGATCAGTGCGAGCGTCATCACCGCGATCATCACGAACGACGACTGGTAGATGAAGCCGGACGCGTCGATCGTCGCCTTCGCGGCGGTGCCGCGCTGGGTGACGAGTTCGTCGACGAGCTTTTCGAGCTTGCCGGTTTCGACGAGCAGCGACACGTCCTGCGTGCCGACCTGCCAGTTCATCTGCGACAGATCGAGCGGCTGCGCTTTCACGAGCGTGACGAAGTCGCGCAGATGGGTGCTCCAGGTTCCGATCGCCGCGGCGAACGCCTTCTGCGCGGCGACCGCCTTCGCGTCGGACGGATCGACATACTGCTGCAGCGTGCGCAGTTGCTCGTTCAGACCGGCGAGGCCACGCTCGATGTCGGCGCCGAGTTCGTCGCGCTCCTTCGCGGTGGTCGCAGTCAGCAGCATTTTTTGCGCGCGGCTCGCGCGCAGCATGTGGCCGCGCGCTTCCTCGGCGGCGCGGCTCGCGACGTGGCCCTGGTCGTAGATCGATTGCGCGGACGCGTTCAGCCGGCCGATCTGCAGCAGCGAAAACACGCCGATCAGCAGCGTGCCTGCGAGCAGGATCGCGAACGCGATCCGCAGGGTCGCCTTGACCGACAGGCCGTTGAACTTCGTTGCCGCCGCGCTGTGTGCCACTGCTTCCATACTCCCCAACCCCCACGTGTCGACGCGCCGGAAAGGTCGGTTCCGGCGTCCCCGCTTGTCTTTCCGGGTCTACGGCAGACTGCCGCGCGATCTTGAATGTCGCGCGATTCGGACGACGGCGGGTCGTGCGCCGCCGGCCGTTCCCGGTCCCATGTTCGATGCGCCGCTTCGTGAGCCGCGCATTCGCGAGCGCTTTATACCGCAGACAAAAACCCGCCAAAAATGCCTCGACAGCGCGGAGCAGACTATTCGTCTTTCCTCGCCGAAAGCAAAGTCATCCGGCCCCGTGTCCGATTCGCGACAAAACTTGTCCTTACAATTCGCTCCGGCCACATTAAACTTCGGTTAAATAGTCAAAACGCCGGTTGCCGCGACCAAATGACGCAGCGGTGGCGGAACGCGCCTACGAAGCGCGCTGCCGCACCGGTTCCAGCGCCGATTTTTTCTCTCCCATTTGCCTGATCTTCTTCTACTCGCGTATGGAAACGAGCCTCGATAAAAGCGCCCTCGCCGGCGCATCCGCAACGGGGGCGAGCGCCTCCCCGGTCACCGCCGCGCCGGCGGCCGCCAAGGTGCAGCGCACCGTGTATTCCGTGCTTGGTGCAATCAGCTTTTCGCACCTGCTCAACGACATGATCCAGTCGCTGATCCTCGCCATCTACCCGATGTTCAAGGACAACTTCTCGTTGTCGTTCGGGCAGATCGGTCTGATCACGCTGACCTACCAGATCACCGCGTCGCTGCTGCAGCCGCTCGTCGGCAGCTATACCGACAAGCACCCGAAGCCGTACTCGCTGCCGGTCGGCATGGGTTTCACGCTTGCTGGTCTGCTGCTGATGTCGGTTGCGCCGAACTTCAGCGTGCTGCTGGTCGCCGCGGCGCTGGTCGGCTGCGGATCGTCGGTGTTTCATCCGGAGTCGTCGCGGGTCGCGCGGATGGCCTCGGGCGGCCGTCACGGTCTCGCGCAGTCGCTGTTCCAGGTCGGCGGCAATGCGGGTTCGTCGCTCGGCCCGCTGCTGGCCGCGCTGATCGTGATTCCGCATGGCCAGCGCAGCATTGCGTGGTTCTCGGCGGCGGCGCTCGTCGCAATCTTCGTGCTTACGCAGATCGGCCGCTGGTACAAGCAGCATCCGTCGGTCAAGAAGGCGCGCGGCCACGCGGCGCATGCGGCGCTGCCGCGTAACAAGATCATCCTCGCGATGAGCGTGCTGGTGCTGCTGGTGTTCTCCAAGTACTTCTACCTCGCGAGCATCAACAGCTATTTCACGTTCTATCTGATCGACAAGTTCCATCTGTCGGTGCAGGCCGCGCAGATTCATCTGTTCGTGTTCCTCGCGGCGGTCGCGGCGGGGACGGTGATCGGCGGGCCGATTGGCGACAGGATCGGGCGTAAGTATGTGATCTGGGTGTCGATACTTGGCGTCGCACCTTTCACGCTGCTGCTGCCGTATGCGAATCTGTTCTGGACCGGGGTGCTGACTGTTGTGATCGGGGTGGTGCTTGCTTCGGCGTTCTCGGCGATTCTTGTTTATGCGCAGGAGTTGATTCCTGGGAAGGTGGGGATGGTTGCCGGGTTGTTCTTTGGTTTTGCGTTTGGGTTGGGCGGCGTTGGCGCCGCGGTGCTTGGGCAGCTGGCTGACGCGACCAGTATTGGGTTTGTTTATAAGGTTTGTTCGTTTTTGCCTTTGATTGGGGTGCTCACTGTTTTGTTGCCGGATGTTGAAGAGAAGCGGGTGAAGGGGTGATATCGCTGTGGGATGGGCCTTTCGTTCTTCACAGGGTGTTGGCCTTTCCTTGCTTTGTTATCGGTCTATTAGCGTTGCCCCTGTGCGGGGCGGCACCTACTTTCTTTGCTGCTGCAAAGAAAGTAGGCAAAGAAGACAGCTCAAACCGCCAGCTCATAAGCGGGTCCCCTGGCTTGGCAGGGGTAGTGGTGCATCTGGAATCCGTGCCCCCGCACATTCCCCGGCAGTGACAAAGCCATCATTCCTCCCACTCCGCACTACGTCGCGGACGGGTCAGCCGGGGAAACCGGCGGGTTTGCCCGCGCAGCGGGGAGCCCTCGGCTGCGCCTCGGCGAGGCGCCGAAACAACGAGGGGTTTTGGAGCGGGGATTCGGCGCGCGGAGCGCCGCCGGAAGAATGACTGCCGTGTCACGAACGCGGAATGTGCGGGAGCACGGATTCCAGATGCACCACTACCTCACGCGGACCGAGGGACCCGCTTAAGAGTTCGCGGTTTGAGCTGTCTTCTTTGCCTACTTTCTTTGCAGCAGCAAAGAAAGTAGGTGCCGCCCCGCACAGGGGCAACGCCAATAGACCGACAAGCCAGCAAGCAAAGGCCAACACCGCAAAGAACACCACCCGCGCCTTAGACCCGCATCCGTCTCCACGTAAAAAAGCCCACGGCAACTACGACAACCGCAACACCGTCGACGACGCCCAGCACTGGCAAAGGATCAGTCCACTTGTCCATGTTCGTCGTACGCGAATAGTAGGGCTCGCCGTTTCCATACGCTTCGTTAAGGTTGACCACGTTGAACGCGACGACAGCAACGGCAATGGCAATGGCAAGTAAAACTACGCCAGCGAAAACACGGACAAATCTGGTTTTCCGCATGTCAGTACCTGACCGTTAGTGGAATGTAGCAATCCGGCGACGGCGTCGCCGCCTCCTTCAGGTCGCGCACGAAAGTTTCCATCCCAGCATGCAGGTTGATACAACCCGCGCTCCCCGCATGCGTGCCACCGTGAATAAAGAACCCTCCGCGTCCAAATGTCTGACTTCCCGGATAGACATGAATCGTGATCCGATGATCGCCCCATGCGGCACGCGGAGCAAGGTTGTACCAATGGTTCTCCCACATCTGCGAAGGATCAATTCAGTATTGACCGGGCGGAATCGGACCCACACCTTCTTCGCGCTGACGCATCGACGAATAATCGAATTTGCCCCTGCTATCCGTTCTGCCGGACACTGCCGCATAGTTGCGGGAAACCTGACCACTCATGGTCAAAAAACGACCATCAAAGCGTAGAAACACCTGAGACCTCGCGCAGGCCGGAACGCGCGGACTACCACGCTCGGAAGCGTATCGATTGGGCAAGCAAACCTCCATGTTTGGGTAAAAGCGATGTGCCACGTTGGCCGTCTCCACCCTACCTGGCATCGAGAAACCTGGATATGGGCGACGGATGAATCTGAGGAACAACGATTTTTTCCTGTTGCTCTTCGCCCTTGCGGCGAACCAGCTTGCTCACCCTCCCGCCCGTAGCTATGCTTGTGCGGATAACCCGCGCCGCGCCGGGCGCGCAAATTGCACGGCCGTTTCATACCCCCGTCCACTCCCGCCGCACGAGGATCGCCGCCGATGACCCGCTACCGCGATTTCCACCGCCGCTCGATCGAACACCCCGAAGCCTTCTGGCGCGAAGAAGCCCAGCGTATTCACTGGCACACGCCATTCGGCACCGTGCTCGACCGCTCGAAGCCGCCATTCGCGCGCTGGTTCGTCGGCGGCCGCACGAACCTCTGTCATAACGCGGTCGACCGCCATCTGGCCGAGCGCGCACAGCAAAACGCGCTGGTCTACGTATCGACCGAAACCGGCATCGAGCGCCAGTACACTTACGCCGAGCTGTACGCCGAAATCAACCGCATGGCCGCGGTCATGCGTTCGCTGGGCGCGAAGCGCGGCGACGTCGTGCTGATCTATCTGCCGATGATCCCCGAGGCGCTGTTCGCGATGCTCGCCTGCGCGCGGCTCGGCGCGATCCACTCGGTCGTCTTCGGCGGCTTCGCGGCGCCGAACCTCGCCGCGCGTATCGACGACGCGAAGCCGGTGCTGATCGTGACCGCCGACGCCGGCGCGCGCGGCGGCAAAGTGGTCGACTACACGCCACTCGTCGACGAAGCGCTCTCGCGCGCGAAGCACAAGACGCCGCACGTGCTGCTGGTCGACCGACAGCTCGCGCCCGAGCGCCTGAATGCGCCCTACCTCGTCGCCTACGAGCCGCTGCGCGAACAGTTCTTCGACGCCCACGTGCCGTGCGAATGGCTCGAATCGAACGAGCCATCCTACGTGCTATACACGTCGGGCACGACCGGCAAGCCGAAGGGCGTGCAGCGCGATGTCGGCGGCTATGCGGTCGCGCTCGCGGCATCAATGGAATACATCTTCGAGGGCAAGGCCGGCGACACGATGTTCACCGCGTCCGACGTCGGCTGGGTGGTCGGCCACAGCTACATCGTGTACGCGCCGCTGATCGCGGGCCTCACCACGGTGATGTACGAAGGCACGCCGATTCGCCCGGACGGCGGCATCTGGTGGCGCCTCGTCGAACAGCACAAGATCAACCTGATGTTCACCGCGCCGACCGCGATACGCGTGCTGAAGAAGCAGGACCCGGCGCTGATGAAGGCCGCCGATCTGTCGAGCCTGCGCACGCTGTTTCTCGCCGGCGAACCGCTCGACGAACCGACCGCCGAATGGATCTCGACCGCGCTGAACAAGCCGGTGATCGACAACTACTGGCAGACCGAAACCGGCTGGCCGATGCTCGCGATTCCGCGTGGCATCGAGGTACTGCCGACCAAGCTCGGCTCGCCGGGCGTGCCGTCGGTCGGCTATAGCCTGACCGTGCGAGACGAGTTGACCGGCGAGCCCTGTGCGCCCGGCGAGAAAGGCGTGCTGACGCTCGACTATCCGCTGCCGCCAGGCTGCATGTCGACGGTGTGGGGCGACGACAAGCGCTTCGTCGGCACCTACTGGTCGAGCGTGCCGAACCAGCAGGTCTATTCGACGTTCGACTGGGGCGTGCAGGACGAGGACGGCTACGTGACGATCCTCGGCCGCACCGACGACGTGATCAACGTCGCGGGCCATCGGCTCGGCACGCGCGAGATCGAGGAGGCGCTGTCGAGCCACGCGGCCGTCGCGGAAGTCGCGGTGGTCGGCGTGACCGATCCGGTCAAGGGTCAGGCGGCGATGGCTTTCGTCGTGCTGCGCGGCGCGCAAAGTGAAGGCGACCCGAGCGAGTGCGCGGCCCGCACGCGTGGTGATGGTATCGATGCTGCCGAAGACGCGCTCCGGCAAGCTATTGCGCCGCGCTATCGCGGCGCTCGCCGAGGGACGCGAGCCCGGCGACCTGCCGACGATCGAAGATCCGGCCGCGCTACAGCAGGTGCGCGACGCGCTCGGCGACGGCACGAAGAAATAAACCAGCGGGCGCTCAGCCCGCGGCGTGGCGCGTGCCCAGAAAGCGCGCGAGGATCGCGTTCGAATACGTGCCCGCGATGCCGGTCAGAAACGACATGAACGATCCGGGCGCGTGGTCGTCGGCGGTATCGGAGATCGTGCGCACGACCGCGCACAGCACGCCGTACTCGTAGCAGACTTGCGCGATCGCCGCGCCCTCCATCTCGACCGCGAGCGCGTCGGGCAGCGCGTTGCGCAGCGCCGCGACGGCCGCCGCGCTCGCGACGAACTGATCGCCGCTGACGATCAAGCCGCGATGCACGCGCGGCTCGCGCGTGCCGAACCGGGCCGCGCATGCCGCGCCCTCTTCGGCGACGAACTGCTCGCATGCGAGCGTGAGACGATCGGCGAGCGCCGCATCGGCGGCGAAGCGCGACATGCCGAGCAGCGGCACCTCGAAGCGCGGAAACAGCGGCGACGCGTCGACATCGTGCTGCATCAGCGTGCTCGCGACGACGATATCGCCGACATGCACATCGACGCCAACGCCACCCGCGACACCGGTGAACACCACGGCTTCGACATCGAACGCGTGAATCAGCGCGCTGACCGTCGCGGCCGCGGCAACCTTGCCGACGCGCGCTAGCGTGACGACACACGGCGTGCCGTGCACGGTGCCGACGTGGTAGTCACGCTGGCCGTACTTGACCGTGCGCACGCCGGACTCGGCGCGCATCGCTTCGATCAGGTCGCCGAGTTCCTGCGGCAACGCGGCCAGAATGCCGAGCGGTCGCCGTGCACCGTGGCTGACGTTGAAGGGCATGCTCATTCGACCGCCTGCAATTTAGCTACCGCCAGCGCCAGCCACTTTTCGCCGTGCCGCTTGAAGCGGACCTGCGCTTTCGCGTCGGCGCCGTTGCCTTCGAGCGCGGTGATCGTGCCTTCGCCGAACTTCGTGTGGAACACCTGCTGGCCGACGCGAAAGCCCGTTTCGGCCGCGCGCTGCTCGTTCGCGAAGGCGGGCGCCGGCGCGGAAGTCACCGCCGTCGCCGAACCACCGCCGTAGCCCGGCCGCGCAAACCAGTCGCGCCCGTAGCCGGCGTTGTCCGAGCGACCGCCCCAGCGCGAGCCCGCCTCGACCTTCGGCGTGAGCCACTTCAGCGTTTCCTGCGGCAATTCGTCGAAGAAACGCGAGCGGATGTTGTAGCGGGTCTGACCGTGCAGCATCCGGCTCTGCGCGAACGACAGATACAGCCGCTCCTTAGCGCGCGTGATTGCGACATACATCAGGCGCCGCTCTTCTTCGAGGCCATCCGACTCCATCGCGCTGTTCTCGTGCGGGAACAGCCCTTCTTCGAGACCGGTGATGAACACCGCGGTGAATTCGAGCCCCTTTGCCGCGTGTACGGTCATCAACTGCACCGCTTCCTGGCCGGCCTGCGCCTGGTTGTCGCCCGCTTCGAGCGACGCGTGCGACAGGAAGCCCGCGAGCGGCGTCATCGTGTCGGGGTTTTGTGCGGGATCGGCGATGCCCGGGGCGTCGAGGACCACCGTGTTCGGATCGTCGGTCGCGACCGCGAGTTCGGGCGCGGCGCTGGCGCCTGGGCGCAGCGGGATCGAGCGCGCGGGCGTATCGAGCCCGTAGCCTTCCTCGCTGACGAACGCGGCGGCCGCGTTGACGAGTTCCTGCAAGTTCTCGAGCCGCTCCTGGCCTTCGCGCTCGTTCTGATAGAAGTCGGCGAGACCGCTCGCGCGGACCACGTACTCGACGGTCTCCGGCAGGCTCATCTGCTGCGTGTCGGCGCGCATCTTGCCGATCAGGTTCGCGAACGCGGCGAGGCTCGAGCCCGCCTTTCCCGCGACGTACGGAATCGCCGCAGCCATCGAGCAGTTGTACAGACGCGCCGCGTCGGCGAGCTGTTCGATCGAACGCGCGCCGATGCCGCGGGTCGGGAAATTGACGACGCGGCCGAACGCGGTGTCGTCGTTCGGGTTGTCGATCAGGCGCAGATAGGCAAGCGCGTGCTTGACTTCCTGACGCTCGAAAAAGCGCAGGCCGCCGTACACGCGGTACGCGATGCCCGCGTTGACGAGCGTGTGCTCGATCGTGCGCGACTGCGCGTTGCTGCGGTAGAGCACCGCGATTTCGCTGCGCGACAGGCCGGTGTTGATCAGCGCACGGATCTCTTCGACGATCCAGCCGGCCTCCTGCGAATCGGTCGCCGATTCGTAGACGCGCACCGGTTCGCCGTGGCCTGCGTCGGTGCGCAGATTCTTGCCGAGGCGGCGCGAGTTGTTCGCGATCAGCTGATTCGCGGCATCGAGAATATGGCCGTGCGAGCGGTAGTTCTGTTCGAGCTTAATCAGATTGCGCACGTTGAACTCGTGCTCGAAGTCGCGCATGTTGCCGACGTTCGCGCCGCGAAACGCGTAGATCGACTGGTCGTCGTCACCGACCGCGAAGATCGCGTTGTGCTGACCCGCGAGCAGCTTGAGCCACGCGTATTGCAGCTTGTTGGTGTCCTGAAACTCGTCCACAAGGATGTGCCTGAAGCGCGCCTGGTAATGCGCGCGCAGCGGCGGATTGTGCGCGAGCAGCTCGTAGCAGCGCAGCAGCAGTTCGGGAAAGTCGACCACGCCTTCGCGCTGGCATTGCTGATCGTAGGCTTCGTAGAGCTCGACGAACTTGCGGTTGAAGTTGTCGGTGGCGTCGACGTCTTTGGGGCGCAGGCCCTGCTCTTTCGCGTTGTTGATGAAGTACTGGAGATTTTTCGCCGGGTACTTTTCGTCGTCGATGTTGAGGCCCTTCATCAGACGCTTGATCGCCGACAGCTGGTCCGCGGTGTCGAGAATCTGGAACGTGGCGGGCAGCCCGGCGTCGCGGTGATGCGCGCGCAGCATCCGGTTGCACAGGCCGTGGAACGTGCCGATCCACATGCCGCGCGTGTCGATCGGCAAGAGCGCCGAGAGGCGCGCCATCATTTCGCGGGCGGCTTTGTTGGTGAAGGTCACCGCGAGGACGGTCGCGGGGGACGCGAGGCCTTGCTGGATCAGCCACGCGATGCGGGTGATCAGGACGCGGGTTTTGCCGCTGCCGGCGCCCGCCAGGATCAGGGCGGGCTCATTCGGGAGCGTTACGGCGGCGTGTTGTTCGGGGTTTAGATTCGAAAGGAGGTCGGGCATTTTTTTCGCGAAGCGCAGTTCGGGGGACATTATATGCCCCGGCGGGGGCGGCGCTTTTTTGTCGTTGTTCTGGCTTCTTTGGCCTTTCCTTGCTGGCTTGTCGGTCTATTAGCGTTGCCCCTGTGCGGGGCGGCACCTACTTTCTTTGCTGCTGCAAACAAAGTAGGCAAAGAAGACAGCTCAAACCGCCAGCTCATAAGCGGG
>NZ_JBFRCK010000032.1:0-93362 GCF_040965775.1 Paraburkholderia sp. BR10954 | reverse complement strand
TCATGCGCAACGCCAATCCAGCCATCCGGTCCGCTCGGTCACGTTCCCGAAATAACCGGTCACGTTGCCGAAATCGCCGGTCACGATCCCGAAACGGCCGGTCACGTTCATCCGAAATACGCAGCGAAACACGCGCACAGCTGAAATTCGCGTCGAGGTGCGTCGCGCGGACCTGTCGATAACGGTTAGCTGGCCGACCTCAGAGGCAGCGCAGTGCGCCGCCTGGCTGCGCGAGTGGCTCGCATGATCCGCATTGATCAGGTGTGGCTGGCAGTTGACCCGCTGGATATGCGGGCCGGCTTCGATACGGCACTGGGTCGGGTGATCACCGTGTTCGGCGCTGCGCATCCGCACCATGCTTACCTGTTTGCCAACCGGCGAGCCAACCGCCTGAAGGTGCTGGTTCACGATGGGATTGGCATCTGGCTGGCAGCGCGACGGCTGAATCAGGGGCAGTTCGCATGGCCGCGCGCGGGTAGCGAACCAAAGCAGCATGCGCTCACGCAGGAACAACTTGCCGGTCTGGTGGTGGGTTTGCCATGGCAGCGCATCGGCGCGGACGGTGTGATCCGTGTCGTTTGAGGACGTTCGGTACGTATACGGTCGCGCTTTCGCGCTCTCCGGGGTTCTGGCAGACTCGTCTGCATGGATCTGCCCGCCGACCTCAACACTCTTAGCCCCGAACAACTGCGTGCGCTCGCCACGCAACTGATTGCACGCGTCGAAGACCGGGACCGGGAGATTGAAGAGAAGACCCGGGAGGTCGGTGAGAAGGAGCGGGAATTACGCTATCGGCAGACCCGCATCGACCAGTTGACCCACGAGATATCGATTCTCAGACGCCATCAGTTCGGCAGGCGCAGCGAGCAGCTCAGCAGCGATCAGATGAACCTGCTGGACGAGGCAATTGACGCGGATCTCGCCGCCATTGAAGTTCAGCTCGAGCAACTTCAGCCACAAGCCACAACCGAGCCGCTACCCCTGCAACCGAAGCGTGCAGCGCTGCCGGCGCAATTGCCGCGCACAGAGATCCGGCATGAGCCGGAGAGCACCGTATGCCAGTGTGGCTGCGAGCGCGTGCGCATCGGCGAGGACATCAGCGAGAAGCTGGACTACACGCCAGGTGTGTTCACCGTGGAGCGGCATATCCGTGGCAAGTGGGTGTGCAGAAACTGCGAAACACTGATTCAGGCTGCGGTGCCTGCGCATGTGATCGACAAGGGCATCCCGACCGCAGGACTGCTGGCGTCAGTGCTGGTTGCCAAGTACGCTGACCACCTTCCCCTGTACCGTCAGGAGCAGATCTTTGCGCGAGCGGGCGTCGCGATACCGCGCTCGACATTGGGCGCATGGGTCGGTACGTGCGGCGTGCAGCTACAACCGCTGGTCGACGCGCTGCATCAGGAAATCCTGCAGCAGGGTGTGCTGCATGCGGATGAGACGCCGGTACAGATGCTCAGTCCCGGCAAAGGCAAGACTCACCGCGCGTATCTGTGGGCGTATACGCCCACACACTACAGTGAGTTACGCGCCGTGGTCTACGACTTCGCCGACAGCCGTGCAGGCGAGCATGCCCGCGCGTTCCTCGCTGGCTGGCAGGGCAAACTGGTATGCGACGACTACAGTGGTTACAAGGCTGGATTCCAGCAGGGCATCACTGAAATTGGATGTGCGGCGCACGCGAGACGCAAGTTCTTCGATCTGCACGCCAATCACAGCAGTCAGATCGCCGCGCAGGCGCTGCCGTTCTTCGCTGCGCTTTACGACATCGAGCGCGACGCTGCAATGCTGCAAGCCGACGAACGCCAAAAGCTCCGACAGAGTCGGGCCAAACCGGTCTGCGACGCACTACACGAATGGATGATGGCGCAGCGCAAGCTGGTGTCGGAAGGTTCTGCAATTGCCAAAGCGCTGGATTACAGTCTTAAACGATGGGATGCGCTGACCCGCTATCTCGATGACGGTCACGTGCCTATCGACAACAACTGGGTCGAAAACCAGATACGCCCTTGGGCTATCGGCAGGTCGAACTGGTTGTTCGCCGGTTCGCTTCGAGCCGGCAAACGAGCCGCAGCCATCATGAGTCTGCTACGTTCAGCGCAACTGAATGGGCACGAACCGCATGCCTACCTGAAGGACGTTCTCACGCGATTGCCGACTCAAAAGGCCAGCGACATCGCAGCATTGCTGCCTCATCGATGGCAGCCGGCGGATCCTACCCGCTAGTTCAATTCGTCAAGACGGGTTTGCCGGCCGCTTACCTTTTAAGAACGTGCCAGCTCATTTTGCAACAGGCGATGACAGCTTTTATTCAAAGAACTCGACGACACTCTTTCGCGACGAGCGTTGGCGGTCCGCACTGTCCCCACAAGAGCTTCAGGCGATCAAAGAAAACACTGAAGTTCGCGATCTACTAAGCAGCTTCGGGCTCGCACTTACCGATCATGGGGTCAAGGAGACGCGGCGGTGGCCATTGTCGGCGTTGTTCAAGTGATTCTCTAACCGCCCCTTGTCCAGGCAGTGCTACGAGTGGCCTTGATTTCCTTTGCACGCATGCGGATGTTGTGGACGATGTGACAAAGCTGTTGTTTAAAGTGAACCCCGGCGTCAAGACAGAGTGGACCGCAATTTAAGCTGCATTGATATCACACGCAGGGGACGGGCGGTGCCCCCCTGCCGCGGGGGCTGATGCGGCGGGGCAGCGCAGGGGAGCAGGCGAATCAGCCAGCGCTCCGCCGAACTTGTCCACAATTCTCGCACGGCTACCACAGCCACTCAGATAGATCTTAGCCGGGGTCTGGTATCCGAGCGACTGACGAGGCCTCTCGCCGTTATAGCAGGCAAAGTACTCTGCGAGCCTCACCGTCAGTTCGCCCATCGTCGCATAGCCCTTCAGATAGACATCCTCATGCTTGACGCTGTGCCGCAGGCGTTCAACGAATATATTGTCCAGCGCCCGACTCCCGACCGTCCATGCTGATCGCGACGCCCGCACCCTTGAGCACCCCGATAAACGCCTCGCTGGTGAAAAAGTACACCGCACCGCAGGTGGGTCAGTTTTACATCGGCGCTAACAGGTAACGCAGGGCACGCGCGCGCACGAGAACAATGCAACCGCGCCGAACGAACTTTGGGAGCATCCGAATGGTGAATGGCTGGACGCTGGAGCGGCGGGCGAAGCAGGCCGAGGCAATCATGCGATGTAAGCCGTGGGAGCGGTCGACAGGGACGGAGACCGCTGCGGGAAAGACGACCGCTTCGGGAGACGCGACCAAACATGGTGCAAGGTCGGCGGAGTGGATCGCGGAGAAGAAGGCCTTGAACGATCTTATAGGGGAGTGTCGGGACCGCTTGCGGCGATGCTAGTGGGCCGGCGGCCTGCGGAATCGGATTCAACAACGGCAAATGCGTTTTAAACTTGTCCGTGACCCAGAATAACGTGAAACTCATTCGCCCCCGGTACCGGGGCGTAATGCTTTAGGACCTTCGCTTTAAGAATCCCGAGAGATTGCAACTCACGAATCATGTCGAGAAATATTTCGCATTCGAAAACCCAGCAATGGCAATCTTGGTAGCCTCCAGATTCAAATGCATTTCGCGCCAGAGACAGGGCAAATTCTGGCGTGTAATAGTGTTCCAATGAGGCTATATCCGGGGTAACCTGCCATGCCAATGCGGTGTCCAGCTTGACTGCTTGGCTGAATCCATTATAGATTTGACTGAGGGTCGGAGCGGATCGCTTTTCAAAATAGGCCTGCAACACTTCCCCAGTCGTCGTCAAACGGCCTAACGTAATCAAAGGTGTACCGACGATCAGGGACGGCTAGGACAATTCTCCCCGCATGCTTCAATGCCGCCAACAGCGAATGCACCCAGCCGACAAGATCGAGGACGTGTTCGATTACATGAGACGCGATCACATAGTCGAACTTCATGCCGCCGAATGTATCTGGATGAGGTGGTGCATATACTACATGAATCGATCATGTTTCGGGACGCCGAACCCACCTAGTACGCAGCCGTGAACTCGCTTCTTTGCCGTCGACGCCAACATTGGAACGGATTCTTTCGACGATACCCTCCATTGCAGGACATAATGCGCCGAAGGAAGGCCTTCGAGTCCTTCGCCATGCAAGGCTACAGTCACTTTGGCTGCAAGCGAAGCGAAATAAACATGGTAACGCGGACCATCAAGAAGCCAGCATAGGGCATCAGAGCAAGCGCTGACATGGTTCGAAGTTGCACCCGCGTGGGAAGGCTGCGACGCAAAAACTGGCTGCCACTTCGGAAGCGGGCTGAGATTGACCCGCTAAAACGGACACCTTTTGATCAGGAGCTGTTGAAACGGGCAGGCATCGTACCCGATACCCGGTGTAGTTCCGGGCCCACATGGTCGAGCTGGTGAAGGCCGGAAGAACGCCTGAGGAGCTGGCGCGCGAGTTCGAGCCGACCGAACAGACCATCAACAACTGGGTTGCGCAGGCCGATCGTGATGCGGGTGTGCGTCATGACGGGCTGACGACGGCCGAGTGTCAGGAACTCACGCAGCTGCGTCGTGAGAACCGGCAACTGAAGATGGAGCGAGACATTCTCGCAGGCGGCGGCCTGGTTCGCGAGGGAGCCGGGGGCCGTTCCGCCGAAGGGCGGTAAGGAGCGAACCGGACCCGCTGGCCCATTGCCACGATGGTGCGGCCGCTCAGGGTCTCCACGAGCGGCTACTACGCATGGCTGGTGCGTGAGCCATCGACACGCTCGTGTGGCGATGCGCAACTGCTCGCGAGCATCCGCACGCTCCATGCGAGTTCGCGCGGCACGTATGGTGCGCCACGTATCCATGTGCAGCTCGCGCGTGAAGGTGTATACGACGGACGCAAGCGGGTCGCGCGCCTGATGCACATGGCCGGTCTGCGTGGTGCGAGCCGGCGGCGCTGGTCCCACACTACGCGGAAACGCGTGGGGCACGTCGCGCTCCAGATCTGTGCGTCGGCACTTCTGTGCCGAGGCGGCGAACGTGCTGTGTGTGGCGGACGCCAGTCTGTGAACATTCTTAAAAAATGAGGCGCTGCTATCTGGTCTATGGGGCTCGGTATGCCGCGGATTGGCAGCGGCTTTCCGAATCCACTGCGCATTGTTGGGAAGCGCGTGACGCACGCGTGGTCAGACACGCGCGAAGGCGATTCCGTCAATCATCCTCGCAGCCCCTAAGGAAAAGATCGTGCGAAATATTCGAGAGGAGGTCGCCGGGTCAGCGCGCCCGAAGCGTGATCGCGACATTGGTAGACTAACGGGTTTTGCATGGTGACAAACCGCAATTCAAGTTGCCGAAACCCGCCCTGTTAAGCTACCTTTCGCCATCGTTACGACCCCATCATCTTCCGAGTGCCGGAAAAGAACCACGCTGCTTTTTTCCTATGAATGCTTTGAGCGTATCACCCCGTGAAACCGGTGGCCTATCCGTATCGGTCGTCGTATATCGACCAGAGCGGGTGCAGCTCATGCGCACCCTCGCCAGTCTGCGCGCCGCGTGCAACGCATTGCGAGGTGCGAGTCCGGATGTGTCCGTCGAATTGTTCATCGTCGACAATGGCGGCCTGCCCGATATCGGCGCTGAGCTTGACGAACTCCGTCTCAATGATCTGGCCGTGTCGACCATCAGCGGACACGGGAACGTCGGCTACGGGCGCGGTCACAATCTGGCAATCGAACGCGCCAGAAGCAGTTTTCATCTGGTGCTGAATCCCGACATCGACATCGATCAGGATGCGCTGGTGACGGCGTTCGACTTTTTCGACGCCCATCCGGAGGCGGGCTTGTTGACGCCGCGCATTGGCGACGAGAGCGGGCATCTTCAGTACCTGTGCCGTCGCTATCCGACATTGCTTGACCTGCTGATCCGCGGCTTTTTGCCTGGTAGAATGTGCAAACTGTTTGCGGCGC
The DNA here is from genome assembly GCF_040965775.1 of Paraburkholderia sp. BR10954. Taxonomy (NCBI): domain Bacteria; kingdom Pseudomonadati; phylum Pseudomonadota; class Betaproteobacteria; order Burkholderiales; family Burkholderiaceae; genus Paraburkholderia; species Paraburkholderia sp. BR10954. The sequence continues at coordinate 87,425 of NZ_JBFRCK010000032.1, read as the reverse complement.
GTCTCGCACGCTACGAGATGCGAGACCTGATCAACGAGCGCGACATAGTATGGGATCCGCTAATCGTCAGCGGTTGCTTCATGCTGTTTCGAACTCAATTGCTCCAAACTCTCGCAGGTTTCGACCCTCGCTATTTCCTCTATTTCGAGGATTACGACCTGAGTCTGCGTACGCACGAATTCGCGCGCGTCGTCTATGCCCCCGCGGTCCGCGTGCTGCACCATGGTGGAGGGGCCGCAGGCAAGGGGGCGGCGCACATCCGGATGTTCGCCGCGTCGGCGTTCAAGTTTTTCAACCGTTTCGGCTGGAAGTGGCTATGAGTCGGGTGCTGGTCACCGGCGCGAACGGCTTCGTGGGGCGCGCACTATGTCGGGCGCTGACCTGCGAGGGTCACTTTGTGACCGCGCTTGTTCGACGTGGGGGAAGATGCCCGGAAGGCGCTCGGGAATGGATCCATCAGAGCCTGGATTACGTGGATCTATCCACGACGTGGCCGTGTGGAATGACTTTCGATAGTGTCGTTCATCTGGCCGCGCGAGTTCACGTCATGGAGGACGACGCGGCCGAACCGTTCGAGGCCTATCGCCAGACAAACGTGGAGGGCACCTTGCGTGTAGCGGAAGCCGCCCGGCGCCACGGCGTGCGCCGCTTCGTCTTCGTCAGCAGCGTCAAGGCGCAGGCGGAGATCGATCCGGGGCGCCCGTTGCGCGAAGACGATCCGCCGTGTCCGCAGGACGCTTACGGGCGCTCGAAGGCCGAGGCCGAACAGAGCCTCATGCGGTACGGCGCGGAAACAGGTATGGAGATCGTCGTGGTTCGTCCCCCGCTTGTCTATGGCGCCGAAGTCCGCGCGAACTTTCTGCGGTTGATGGACGCAATCGCCAAGGGCGTGCCGTTGCCACTCGGCGTCATCGAGGCGAGACGGAGCATGGTGTACGTAGAGAATCTGGCGGATGCACTGAAGCATTGCGTAACGGATCCGCGCGCGGCAGGCGGGTGCTTCAACGTTGCCGACGACACCAGCCTGACCGTGGCCGAATTGGCACGCACTCTGGGTAAGCACCTGGGCAAGCCGGCACGCCTTGTACCGGTCCCCGCCAGTTGGCTGCATGCAGTGGGACGGCTGACGGGGCGTCAGGCCCAGGTGGAGCGACTGATCGGGAACCTGCGCCAGGATACGTCACATATTCGCGATGAGCTCGGCTGGCAACCGCCGTACTCGACGGACGACGGACTGGCCGCCACCGCGCGCTGGTACCGCTCGACGCATTGAGGACAATCGATGCTGAATGCCGATCACGGGTTATTTCCCTGGCCGACTGCCATGCTGGTTGCGATTACCGCCGCGATAGGCTGCGCGGTGATGCTGTGGTTTTTGCTGACGACAGGCCTCGCCTGGAGGCTAGCCACGGATATTCCAAACGAACGTTCGCTACATGTACGGCCGACGCCGCGCGTCGGCGGCTGGGGCGTCGTTCCGGTGGTGGTGCTCGCGATTCTTCTGACGGCTTCGTCGCTCTGGATGATCGCATGCGCCGTTGTTTTCCTCGCAGCGATGTCCCAGATCGACGACCGGCGCGGGTTGCCGGCGCACGTTCGTTTTGCGGGCCATCTCGCCGCCGTAGCAGTGCTGGTGGCGCTCTATCCTGCCGACGTACCGTGGTGGATGCTGACGAGCCTCGCCTTGTTGATGCTCTGGCTCGTCAATCTCTACAATTTCATGGACGGCGCCGACGGGCTCGCTGGTGGGATGGCTCTGTTCGGTTTCGGTGGCTACGCGGTGGCGGCGTTGGTGACCGGGCATCCGGTGCCCCAACTTGGCTTTGCGAGCGCGGCGGTAGCGGGCGCCGCAGCCGGCTTTCTGCTGTTCAATTTTCATCCGGCGCGGATCTTTCTCGGCGACGCGGGCTCGATTCCTCTCGGTTTCCTGGCGGGCGCCCTCGGTTACTGGGGCTGGCGCGAAGGCGCGTGGCCGATCTGGTTTCCAGCCATGGTTTTTGCCCCGTTCATCGGCGACGCTTCGGTCACTTTGATGCGTCGCCTCGGCCGAGGAGAAAAATTTTGGCAGGCTCACCGCGAGCACTACTATCAACGCATGGTTCGCTCGGGTATGGGGCACGCTCGGACAGCACTTTGCTGGTATGTAGTAATGCTCGCGGGCATAATACTTGCTATTTCCGCGCTTGGTCTGTCGGTGCAAGTGCAGTGGAGCTTTGTTATTGCATGGGCGGTCGTGCTTATGCTGATAGGCGTCGCCATTGATTGCCGCTGGCGTCGCTTTCAATCAATTGTCTACGAACAACCAAAGGTGTGACGCCGATGCTTCGAAACAAAGCCTCATGGCTATCGTTCAGCGCCTTCCTGTTCGATTTGTGCGCCGTGGTGGGCACGTGGCTTTCCGCCTATCTGATCCGTTTCAATGGTCCCATTCCCCATGATTTCTGGATGGGCGCATTGCACGCGCTCCTCTGGGTCCTACCGGTTTACGGTTTGATGTTCCGCGTCTTTGGCTTGTACCGCGGGATGTGGGTTTTCGCGAGCCTACCCGATTTGATGCGCATTTCCAAGGCGGTAATCGCAGGCGGCATGTTGGTGATGATCGCCGCGGTCTTTATCCAGCCGATTCCCATTGTCCCGCGCTCGGTCCTCATCCTCTCGCCGATCCTGTTGTTTCTCGTGATGGGAGGCGCCCGTGCGCTCTATCGCGCGACCAAGGAGTTTTACCTGTACGGCGGGCTCGTCGGCCAAGGCAAGCCCGTGATCGTTCTCGGCGCGGGCAACGCGGGCGCCACGCTTGCCCGCGAGCTGTCCCGCTCGGGCGAATGGCGTCTCGTCGGCCTGCTTGACGACGATCGCGCCAAGCATGGCCGCGAAATCTATGGACATAAGGTGCTCGGTCCCATCAGCGATCTGGCCCACTGGGCCGAGACGCTGCGCGCCGAGCACGCAATCATTGCAATTCCGTCAGCCTCAGTCGACAACCAGCGACGCGTCGCCACGCTGTGCGTGCGCGCCGGCGTACGCGCAATGACGCTGCCCGCGCTCACGCCGCTCACGCAAGGCCAGGCATTCCTGTCGCGCGTGCGACAGATCGATCTCGAAGACCTGCTCGGCCGCGACCCGGTGAGGATCGACACCGAGCACGTCGCCGCGCTGCTGAAAAACCGCGTCGTGATGGTGACCGGCGCCGGCGGTTCGATCGGCTCGGAACTGTGCCGGCAGATCCTGCGCTTCGGCCCGGTGCAACTGGTCGCGTTCGACATCTCCGAGTTCTCGATTTATCGCCTGAACGAAGAGCTGCGCGACAAGTATCCGGAAGTGTCGGTGGTGCCGATCATCGGCGACGTGAAGGACTCGCTGCTGCTCGACCAGGTGATGGTGCGCTACTGCCCGCACATCGTGTTTCATGCGGCGGCTTACAAGCACGTGCCGTTGATGGAAGAGGTCAACACGTGGCAGGCGGTGCGCAACAACGTGCTCGGCACGTACCGCGTCGCGCGCGCGGCGATCCGCCACGACGTCGCGCATTTCGTGCTGATCTCGACCGACAAGGCCGTCAACCCGACCAACGTGATGGGCGCGAGCAAGCGGCTCGCGGAGATGGCGTGCTCCGCGCTGCAGCAGCAGGGCGCGCGGCGCACGCAGTTCGAGACCGTGCGCTTCGGCAATGTGCTCGGCAGCGCGGGCAGCGTGATTCCGAAGTTCCAGGAGCAGATCGCGCGCGGCGGACCGGTGACGGTCACGCATCCGGAGATCACGCGGTTCTTCATGACGATTCCGGAGGCTTCGCAACTCGTGTTGCAGGCATCGAGCATGGGGCGCGGCGGCGAGATTTTCATTCTCGACATGGGCAAGCCGGTGCGTATCGCCGATCTCGCGCACGATCTGATCCGCCTGTACGGCTTCACCGAGGAACAGATTCGCGTCGTGTTCACGGGCCTGCGCCCGGGCGAGAAGCTTTACGAGGAACTGCTCGCAGACGAAGAAACGACCACGCGCACGCCGCACCCGAAGCTGCGCATCGCACAGGCGCGGGAGGTGCCGGACAGCCTGATCGACAACCTGCTGCCGTGGCTGATGCAGCATCGCGTGCCATCCGACGATGAAGTGCGGCGCGATCTGCGGCGCTGGGTGCCGGAGTATCTGCCGGCGACGGCGACCCAGTTGCGCATCGTGACGCCGGCGACGAGGGTGTCGTAAAGTGGGCTATTCTCCGACGAAGCCGGGTCTTGGATAGGTTGTCGGCAAGTCCTCGGAACGCGCGTTTGTAGACGCTAATAAAAACACTCACGACGGCGCGACCTGTATCCGGAAGTGTCGGTGGTGCCGAACATCGGCAATGTGAAGGATTCGCTGCTGCTTGACTACGTGATGACTCTCTACTGCCCGCACATCGTGTTTCATGCGGCTTCCTACAAGCACGTGCCGTTGATGGAAGAGGTCAACACGTGGCAGGCCGTGCGCAACAACGTGCTCGGCACATACCGCGTCGCGCGCGCGGCGATCCGCCACGACGTCGCGCATTTCGTGCTGATCTCGACCGACAAGGCCGTCAACCCGATCAACGTGATGGGCGCGAGCAAGCGGCTCGCGGCGATGTGAAGCACCGGCGCGCGGCATGGGGGCAGCGGCGCGGCAGCGATATGAGCGGCTATTTTCCGGTCCAGCGTTGGGAAGCGCATATAAATCGCTGTACGAGCAGGTATTGTCTTCCTGAGTCGCTATTTTTTGCTTTCCTCTGTTAAAGGACGGGTGAGGAACCGCCGCGCGCATTGGATGTTGTAGTATTTGCATCAATTTGGACAGGAGGGCGCCGGTTGTTGCGTCCAGTCACAACTTTGCAGAGTGTCATTTCTACGATATCCCATGGCTTCTCGCCCAATTTTCTGGCAGCAGCGGCCAACCAAATGAGCAGCAAACCGCTGGTCGTCGACCTCGACGGAACGCTTATTCGTTCGGACGTGCTGATTGAATGCGGCTTCGCTTTTACCCGTTCCGCCCCTCATCGTTTCTATGAGCCGCTTCTGTGGCTCGTGCGCGACGGTAAAGCCGGGCTCAAAGCGCGTCTCGCCGCAGCGACGGATATCGACGTCACGGTTCTGCCCTATGACGCCACGGTCATCGAGTGGCTCAAAGAGGAGCGAGCCGCGGGCCGCACGCTTGTCCTCGCAACTGCGAGCCACGAGCGCTACGCAAATGCGATTGCTGAGCACCTGGGATTTTTCGACAAGACCTTCGCGACGGATGGCGTGACCAATCTGTCCGCGCATCGCAAGCGCGAGAAACTGGTCGCCGAGTTCGGCGAGAAAGGTTTCGACTATGCGGGCAATTCGCATGACGATGTGGCCGTTTGGGCCGCCGCGGAGCACGCGTATGTGGTCAATCCGTCGAATGGTGTCGAGCGCGCGGCGCGCAAGCATGGCAACGTCGCGCGCGTAATCGATGGACGCTCCGGGTGGCCGAAGACGCTTACAAAGTCGCTGCGGCTGCATCAGTGGCTCAAGAATCTGCTGATCTTCGTTCCGCTGCTGGCGGCGCATCAAGCCTCGGATCCAGCCCTCCTGCTGTCCGCGCTGCTGGCCTTTCTTGCGTTCGGCATGTGCGCGTCGAGCGTCTATTTGCTCAATGACCTGCTCGATCTCGAAGATGATCGCCATCACCCGACCAAGCGCAAGCGTCCTCTCGCTTCCGGCTCCTTGCCTCTCGTCTGGGGCGCGGCGCTTTTTCCGGTACTGCTCGTGCTGGGCGGGGCGATTGCGTGGTTCTGCCTGCCGCACAACTTCGCGTTGGTACTGCTGGGATATTACCTACTGACGCTCGCCTATTCGTTTTATCTCAAACGGCAGGTCATGATGGACGTCGTCGTATTGGCCTTGCTCTATACGACGCGAATCATCGCCGGCGCCGCCGCGATCGATGCCAGACTCACATTCTGGTTGCTCGCGTTTTCGATGTTCATTTTTCTTAGCCTCGCGCTCGTCAAGCGTTACGCAGAACTGCATACGCTGCAGGAGCGCGGCCTCGTGAATTCGCGCGGGCGAGGCTATGTGTCCAGCGATCTTTCGCTAATCTCGTCGCTTGGGGCGGCCTCTGGCTATCTTTCCGTGCTGGTTCTCGCGCTCTACATCCAGGACGGCAATACCACGAGCCTGTACCGGTATCCGCAGTTGATCTGGCTTGCCTGTCCGCTGCTGCTTTACTGGGTGAGCCGCGCGTGGATCATCGCGCATCGCGGGCAGATGCATGACGATCCGATCGTCTTCGCGGCGAAGGACCGCGTCAGCTGGCTGATCTTCGCGCTGTGCGGCATCGTTTTCTGGATGGCGATCTAGCCGATGACGAAAGTCCAATCCTGGGGGCGCTATCCGTACGCGCCACAAGATGCGCATCCGATTGCGTGGCGCGATGCCGCCGGCGCGGTCTGGCGCAAGGTAGGTAGCGAGGCGCGCACGACGCTCGCATTCGGCAATGGACGCAGCTACGGCGACAGCTGTCTTGCATCGTCGGGACATGTAATCCAGACGCTCCCGATGGATCGGCTGATTTCTGTCGATTGGGAGAACGGGATCTTGCGCGCCGAGCCCGGCATGACGCTCGGGCAGATCCTCGAAGTGGTGATCCCGCGCGGCTGGATGTTGCCGGTCACGCCAGGCACCAAATACGCGACCCTGGGCGGCGCGATCGCCAACGACGTCCATGGCAAGAACCATCATGTGCGCGGCACGTTTGGCCGCCATGTGCGGCGGTTTGGTCTGCGGCGCAGCGATGACACGCAGTTCGAGTGCGCACCTGATTTGCACGCCGAGTTCTTTGCGGCGACGATCGGTGGCCTCGGCATGACCGGGCTCATCACCTGGGCGGAGATCCAGTTGATGCCGATCAAATCGAGCCTGCTCGACGTGACCAGCATCCGCTTCGCCAATCTCGACGAATTCTTCGCGCTGTCCGAACGGCTCGATGCGCAGCATGAGTACAGCGTGGCCTGGGTCGACTGTCAGAGCCGGGATGCCGCGCTGGGCAGGGGCATTTTCATGGTGGGCGATCACGCGTGGGTTGGGGGGCTCGACGTCGAGCGCCGGAAGACGCGTACGGTGCCGTTCACGTCGCCAATTCCCGTGTTCAACCGGCTGACCCTGCGCGCCTTCAACGAGCTGTACTACCGACGGCAACGCGGGGACGCGGTGCGCTCGACGCTCAGCTATGACGCCTACTTTTACCCGCTCGACAGCCTGCTCGAATGGAATCGCATTTACGGTCGAGCGGGTTTTCAGCAGTATCAATGCGTGATGCCGGCGCCGGTCGCGCGCGATGCTACCGGCGCGATTCTCGACGCGATCGCGCGCAGCGGCACCGGCTCGATACTCGCGGTGCTGAAGCGCTGCGGCGATCTGCGCTCGCCGGGCTTGCTATCTTTTCCACTGGAAGGGACGTCGCTTGCCCTCGACTTTCCGCAGCGTGACGCCTCGAATCGCAAGCTGTTCGAACGGCTCGATGCGATCGTGCGTGAGAGCGGTGGCCGTATGTACCCGGCGAAGGACGCGCATATGTCGGGCGAGGATTTTCGCGCCGGCTATCCACAGTGGCAGCAGGTCGAATCGCTGCGCGATCCGGCTTTGTTATCGCGCTTTTGGGAACGAACGACTCGAGTATGAAAAATATCGTTATCGTAGGTGCCACTTCGGCGATCGCCATGGCCTGTGCGCGCCAGTGGGCCAGAGAAGGCGCGCGGTTTTTTCTCGTCGCGCGTAATGCGGACCGCTTGCAGCAGGTCGCGGACGACCTGACGGCGCGTGGCGCGCAGACCGTGCTGTGCCAGCAAATGGACATCGATCAGCTTGGCGAGCACGCGGCCATGATGCAGCGCTGCGCCGTCGAACTCGGCGCGCTGGACATTGTGCTGGTCGCGCCCGGAACCTTGCCTGACCAGCAGGTTTGCCAGCATAACGTCGACGTCGCGGTGCGCGAGTTCAATACCAACGCGGTATCGGTGATCGCGCTGCTCACTCGCGTTGCGAATGTGATCGAAGCGCAGCGCCGCGGCACGATTGCGGTGATTTCGTCGGTTGCCGGTGATCGCGGTCGTCAGTCGAACTATCTGTACGGCAGTGCGAAAGCGGCGTTGTCGGCGTTCTGCGAGGGTTTGCGGGCGCGCCTGTTCAAGGTCGGCGCGCATGTCGTGACGATCAAGCCGGGCTTCGTCGCGACTCCGATGACGGCGGGACTTCCCTTGCCGGGGCCGCTCGTGGCTACGGCGGATAAGGTTGCCGGCGATATAGTGCGAGCGGTGGAAAAGGGCAGAGATGTCGTTTATACGCCGTGGTTCTGGGCGGCCATCATGCTGATTATTCGCTCCATTCCTGGTCGTGTGTTCAAGCGGCTTTCGCTGTGATGTGTTGCATGCCGCGCGGCCGCGATGGTCGATTTTTCTTTTCTGACACGGTGGTCTTGTTCGTGAACTCGCCTGCAGCGCCAATGAGCGCGTCCCGCCTCGTTATCTTTTACTCGCTATTCGCGGGACTTTCGATTCTCGCGAATATCGGTTTTCAGAAGATTTCACTGCTGGTCTGGTCCGGGGTGTTCAGCGTGCCGTTATCCGTTGTCGTCGGGACGGGAGTCGGGCTCGTGGTGAAGTTTGCGCTCGACAAGATCTGGATCTTTCGCTATCGCCATCGCGACCTCTCGCATGGCATCAGGAGTTTCATGCTCTACACCGTGATGGGGCTTGCTACTACCGCGATTTTCTGGGGTTTTGAATTCGGAGCGGATGCGATTTACCACTCCGAGCCTGTTCGTTTTTCGGGTGGCGTAATTGGCCTGGTGATTGGTTATCTCATCAAATACCGGCTCGACAAGAGGTTCGTTTTTGCCTGAAGTGCAAAGCGTTGAGTTCTACGCGGTACACCACTGCCGCACTTGCGCAATCAGAAAATGTTAGTTAATGAACGTGCAGCGATTTAGGCGCTCGCGACGCGTCTGATCACCACGCTCGATGGTGCCTTAGACGAAACACGTCCCGACTGGATGATCGGGCAGGGCGACACGACGACCGCGTTCTGTGCGGGCTTCGCGGCGTTCCAGCGCGGCATCTGCGTCGGCCACGTCGAGGCGGGGCTGCGCACCGGCGATCTCATAAGTCCGTGTCCCGAGGAAGCAAACCGCAGCCTGCTCGGCCGCATCCCGACGCTGCACTTCGCACCGACCTCGCGTGCGCGCGACAGCCTGCCTGCTGAAGGCGTCGCCGCGGAGAAGGTCTTCGTGACCGGCAACACGGTCGTCGATGCGATCAGATAAGTGCGCGTGAGCTGAAGCGTCACGCCGCCGACGAGTCCGCTGCCAGCATGGCATGGCGCGTAGCAGCAGCACGTGTTTGTCACGCGCTAAGTTGCGTGCGTACATGGAACAAAGAAGGAACGACAGCATTGGCGCTAGTTCCTGTTTTGGATCAGATCAACACGTGGCAGGCCGTGCTTAACAACGTGCTCGGCACGTACCGCGTCGCGCGAGCGGCGATCCGCCACGACGTCGCGCATTTCGTACTGGTCTCGACCCACAAGGCCGTCAACCCGACCAACGTGATGGGCGCGAGCAAGCGGCTCGCGGAGATGGCGTGCTCGGCGCTGCGGCAGCAGGGCGCACGGCGCACGCAGTTTGAGACCTTGCGCTTCGGCAACGTGCTCGGCAGCGCGGGCAGCGTGATTCCGAAGTTCCAGGAGCAGATCGGGCGCGGCGGCGAGATCTACATTCTCGACATGGGCAAGCCGGTGCGTATCGCCGAGCTCGCGCACGATCTGATCCGCCTGTACGGCTTCACCGAAGAGCAGATTCGCGTCGTGTTCACGGGTTTGCGCCCGGGCGAGAAGCATTACGAGGAACTGCTCGCCGATGACGAAACCACCACGCGCACGCCGCACCCGAAGCTGCGCATCGCGCAGGCGCGCGAGGTGTCGGATAGCCTGATCGACAACCCTGCTGCCGTGGCTGATGCAGCATCGCGTGCCATCCGACGATGAAGTGCGGTGCGATCTGCGGGGCTGGGTGCCGGAGTACCAGCCGGCGACGGCGAGCCAGTTGCGCAGCGTGACGCCGACGCCGAGGATGTCGGAATCTGGGCTATTGTCCGGTGACGGCGGCCTTGCATAGGTCGTCGGCACCACCCTACTTTACGGGGCAAGTAGTCGAGCGACACCGGCGAAAATGGACCAAGAATCCACTTCGAACTCCGATAAGTGCACCGGTCCCGGTTGACCAACTTGAACGTTGCAACGTCTGGTGGTTTTACTAAAGTTCGTTGGACATCCCAGCCCTTCGACCGGTTCCAGATGTCAGCGATATAGGGCGTCGCTGATTCGGCAATTTGAGATTGCGACTGCGGCGCTCTGAGCGGCTGCGGTCGTCATTCACTTCTCGCGTCGATGCCGCCAAAACCTGCCTCTCACAGGACAGACTGCCGCTCGGCAGACTGTGAATGAATCCGCCCGACATACCTCGGCCAGCCCGGCAGCGGAAAAACTAACGGACGTGCGTCGGTGTTGCGGTCCTGTTGATCGCTTGCGGCGCGGGTTGCCCGCATTCCTTCCCGTCAGGTCCGGTCAAGACAGTAGTTGCTCCGAAATTCCGAGTGTTTTCTTGCCGAGGCGATGTCTTGACTTCTTGCGCAACGTGCCATGCTGAAATCATCGAGGTACACGCTCTGCGATGTGACCTGTCGCAAACTGTCAGTTCGATCGGGCAGGTTGGCTCTACAGAAATCGAGCTTCGGAACCCGATGGGCAGAATCAGCACCGGACCACTAAAAGAATTAGTGACGTTTCACCGGCCAGAATGACATCGTGATGGATGTATGTGGAGTTGATTTTATTTAGGACTACATTGGAGGTAAAAGGAATGTAATGTCTTTCGTCGCTGATCTCTCGGCACCATTATATTGAAAAATTCTGATCATCTGCCGGAAGGTGTTTCCGATATAGACGGCAGGCGTTCTGCAAACCCTTCGTAGTCACTAACGGAAAACAAAATGAAACAGGTTACGATAGTTCCTCGTCTTGTGGCAACAGATGCATCCTGCGCTGCCTCAGGCCATCAAGATCACCCCATCGGTTTCCGGGAGCAAGTCGCGGACCGCGATGGTTGGATGGCGCGGCAGCGCGACTTTTCAGTCTCATTATCAAGGGGCGTTTCAGCGGTGCTGCGCACATTATGCAACCGTCCGTTCGTTGTGCGGCGTGGAGTCCTATTGGAGCATGCACCGGGCACGCGCAATCCGGCTACGTGGATAGATTGTCTTGCTGCAACCGAGTTTGGGGTGTTTATCATTGATCAATACCATTGGAGGGGGGCCGTGGAGCGTTCGGTGGACGAGGATGAAGTCCTCATCCATGAGAGGCCTGGTGTTGTATCCGTTGAGACCTCTCCATTGCGCAGGGCAAAGCCCGCTCTTCGACACCTGCGGGCCGTACTGACAGACTACAACTGCCCGGTAGAATGCATTGCAGTTCTGGAAGCATCCCAGTGCGCGATTGATCCTACACTGCCAGAAACAATCTTGGTACTGTCTGAGCTCCCTCACTTTATGCGAAGCCGACTGAATCGCTTTCGCGGCAGCCGTCTTCAATACCTCGATCCCCAAAGAATTGCGGCAGCTTTGCAGGCGCGATGTACGGATTGGGGCAGAAGCTGACACCTGCAAGGCGTGTGTCGGAAAAATCTGAAAACAGGGAACCGGTGCAGATCCATCGATACTGCGCCGCGATATCGGCTCTATACCATTCCCGGTTGAATGATGTATTGCCGCCAAGGCGGGAACTTTAATTTCGATGCGCGGGCGCGAGCATCGGGGGCAAGCGTTCTCTCATACGTGGCTACGGCTCCCGATGGTCGCCATCCAATTCATCGCCTTGCCGCGGAGCCGACCCCTCCCAGCACCAGGCGCATCCACGCGCTATTGCCACGAAACACGAAACCATCGGAGACCCCGGCGTGGAACACCCCTTTTACGTGGATCTTGCCTTTTGCCTGACGCCGCACGCGTGGTGGCATTCAGCCGTCATCGAGCAAGTATTTTATCCGCTCAGCGTTTTGCCAGGCTCCTTGAGCTTCGAACAGTTCGTGCTTTGGCTCGCGACTAAACTTTGGCTGACACCTTGCTTCCGGCGCACGCACCGCAACGCACGCCTCTTGGCTTTCGGCTTATCGGTCAAGGACAAAGTACTTTCGCAAATCGGTATTTACCGTTTTTATCATTGCCAAGCCGTTTCCTCTTTATGCGAACACGCAGGTCTGTCAGCTCTTTGTGCGCGAAGCCTGATTCGAGCAACACAAGCCGGAGGCAGGTGATCTCCAGAAGAAGCAGTTCCACATCGGCGCATCGCTTCGAGCGGATTTCGACAAAGGTCGAAAGCGTTGCCATATTCAGGTCCTGCAGTCGAGTTGGACGCACCGAATTTTCAGCCATGTAGCTTTCGAAATCGAGCCAGACGTTGGTCATGACGTTGCACGTCTTCTCGTTGACCCCAATGTTGTCGGCACAAAGCTCGATTTGCTCAAGAAGTGAGGTATTAGACATTGGTTGCCTCAGGCCTTGAAAGGATACGCTTCTATCGGCGCGTCGTCATCTGGATATGCCGAATCGTGTGCTGCGCTGAGCCGGCCAATAGGATAGCCACTGAGTGCGCCGTGTTGACGTTTCGCCAGAAGACGCGCTGTCGAACGCGGCAGTTTGCTCGGTGGGCGGCGCCGGTCGACGTCGATGTTGTGCAGCGCGATTTGACCGTCAAACCGGTCCCTGATCGTCTGACAGTAGTGCCCAAGAATCATCTGGACGCGTGTCGGGCCGTGGCCGAGTGATTCACTGAGTTCCACGAGTACATCATACGGGGCTACTCCTGCCTCGAGCATTTCGAGTGCACTTTTAAGCGCATAGGTGTATCGAAGCGAATGAAAGCTGATGGGCCCAACCATGCCTGCCCGGCGGAGGAGCGCCCTCACCCGATTCATCGCAGATTTTAGAGTCTTGCCCTTGCCAGTAACCAATTCGAAATTGTTTTCGCGACAATAAGTGAGCGCGGAGCGAAGCGCTTCGATCGTCTGCGACCTATCGCTCTCAATGATTCGCACTTGCCGTGGTCTGGCGTTTTTTGAGCCGCGCATAACCGGGAGTGTGCTATCGCCACGCAGAAGTGCGTCGATCCACATTTCGAGATCAGGCGGACACATTAGCGCTTCCTTGCGTCGGAGCCCGAGATGCAGCGCGACCGATATCATGCGCACTAGCCCCTCGTCTATTCCCTGCGCTCTCACGATCAACTGCCCGATTTCCGTCGGGGTCATGGCACGCTTCGTACCTTTCCTTATTCGCCGAACGAGTCGAAGTTTCTTGTTGTTGCAGACGTCGTCGATGTCGCGGCCTGCATGGCGCGATGTGACGCGCACAGCCGAAAATATGTTGGCAAGGGTGCCTGCGGTTTTGCCCTGCGCCATGCAGTACTGGGCATAGGCATGGATCACCCATTCCGGAATATCACTGATCGATGTGCGTAACTCGCCCACCTGTCTGGCAAAGCGCAGAAGGCCTGTTGTATCGAACCGCCTGTTCTGCTGTGTTGCAAAGCTGCCGCCTGCCTTTTTGCTGCTCACTGCAGAATCGTGTATGGCCTTTGACATCATGCTCATTGGCAAACTCCCGGCTGTGGCCCGCTTCTCAACTCATGCTCGCGCGCGGGGATGGCGAGCACGGCCCCAGTCACGACTAGCTCGTGACAGATCCGCACCACTTCGGGTGCCCGCAATGACGGGCTGGGCGGGGGCGGGCCAGCGCGTACGTAATGTCATCGAATTGGGGGCCGGGGAATGCGTTGAGCTGTAGGATCCGGTTACGGATAGGCCCTTGAAGGAAAAAGGTTCTGAGGGGAGGGGACGCCCGCGTGCAGGAACTGCGTCGACGCGTAGCGGGGAGCGGCCGGTGTCTGCGGAAGACACCTTTCCTTTACCCCGTTACGGGGCGAGGAATTGCCTTTGGAAACGCTTGCGGCATTCATGAACATCTGGCAATGAATGGAACGCAAGGTCTGTCTTGATGGATGCCGCGTTGTATTTCCGCAAGAGAGAGGCTTCCTCGCCGTCTGGAATATATTGACGGCATGGTCGCGTTGCGGCAGTACCGCCAGAATCTATGGCGGTGCGTGAGGGAGCAGGTCCCTGGCATATTGCAAGAAAATTCGCCTGCAAGAAACTTGCATTTTATGGCGACCAGTTATTTCCCAGTCGGTGACTGGTTACGACGCGACATGGACTTCAGTCTCATCAGAGAACGGTCAGATGAGCATCCCGTGCAACTGATGCGTTGAAAACTCCAAGGGAGCGGAAAAGGCTCGAATTTGAGCAGCGCAGGCTGGATCCGTGTTAATGCGGTCAACACGAACTTTGCAAAGCGCTTTGCCCTCGCCGTTAAACGGAGCAAAGCACTTCAAGAAATTGGGTGAAAAACACCCCCAAACCCCCACGAGGGAGTGTGATAGTCGATGCTCGTGACGTGAGCGGACGGTGCCGCAATTAGAACACAGGCGCTCGGATAGAGGAAGGGGCGCATCGCTCCGGATAAGAAGCGCCAGCTCCGTGCCCCAGGTGTGCGCTCATCTGCGGCGCAGCGGCACAGGGTGGCCTGCGATCGCACACAATTCCGCCAGGCCGACGATGATGTTGAGAATATGCTCTCGAGGGCTTTGCGCGATCTGAACGTCGGCGAGCGGAGGTAATACAAAAGGGGGGCGAGAGACCTTGCCGTCCCGTTGGCGAGGTACGACGCGCCGGTCGGCGTGCGCTTCGCCCAATAGGCCGCTCCATCATGACGGTTATGTGCGGCGCGGACAGGTGACCGCCACAATCGACGCAGGCAGCGCGCTTGCGTTCGCGAAGAGGCTCACCGTGCCAGGTGGTCCACCGCGCACAGGTCATGGAACCGTCGCTTCTCTGCTGCATTCAGGCGACGTATGCTTGGCCTGGACGACGCGAGTAAGCTCATGCTCAGGTGCGCGGCCGCCTGGGGTACGGTGACGGCCTGGACGGCCGATAGGCCGTCGGCGCGTGATGCCGGGCGAAATCCCGATCGCCGATAGGCTGTCCGCAATGCGGGCAATGCAATTCTGTGCGTACGGAAGCGACGGCGTGTGATCGTTGCGTCATACGCTGCCCTCTTTGCCTCACTGCCCCGCGCCGCCCCATCCAGCCAAGGCCCATGATGATTGCGGTAATTCCGAGTACCGGCCCTGAGATGTCCATGCGAGTGCCCCGTGGTTTGGGTGCGATCAGCATAGCATGCTGACGTGAGCCGCGAGCTTGCGAGTCTTGAAGGCGTAGGAGTATATTGGTGGCTGCGTCTACGACGCATCGACCTTGAACCGCCACAGCTGCCCGTCTTGTTTTCGGTCAGCCTGTCGGCGGATCCGTTCGCCCGTGCACGTCCAATTCGTTTCAGGGCCCCTATAGCTCAGAGGCGCACAGTTTTAGTGCCTGTTTCGGGCTGTCCTTCCTTTCTTTGTTCCTTTTCCCGCACGCTGTCTGACGACCGTTCCCGTCGGCGTGACGTGTAGCGTCGATCGCCCCAATCTATTTCTGACTGCATACCGATGGCGGCTAGCCATCGGCAGCGCACTTCCTTGTCCGTGGCGCGCGCGGCCCGATAAACAGCGCATCCCCAAACGGCGGCGCGCTCGTCGCGCCGCTCAACGCCCGTCGATGCCTGTGTGGCATGACGGGAACACGGCCTCAACACAAGGAAGACAGATATGTACGTTCTCTACGATTACCGGTACGTCATTGCCTGTAGCAATCTGCCGTCCGAATTCAGACGGGAATTCCGCAGGCTTGCCCGTGGCAGGGTTAAGTCGACGTTTGATAGGCGCACTGGCACGAAAACTCCTGTGCCGGACGAAACACAATGCCGTCGGGTGGCGGAGCTGTTGGCGGGCTTTGAGGCGCTGCGCGCCAGCGGATATGCGCCCCAAACCCCGCTCAACTTTCAGGGCAAGCACTTGCGCTTCCTGGTCGCTCGCTGGTCCGCGCAACGGCTCACATCGGAGGACGCGGCCGAAAAGCTTGAGCATTGGCACCAGTTCCTGCTTTGGATCAGAAGGCGCGCACTTCTTACCTTGCTCATTCTGCCTGTTCCGGCACGCGAGGCCGGCGTCGACGAGAAAGATGAGCGCATCCGGGGTTCGGCTGCATGCATGCGACCGGACATTCCGGTGCTCACCAGAGACAAGGCCATGGAGGCCCTGACGGAGCACCGCGGCAACCTTCGCAAGGCAGCCCGCGCGCTGGGGACGACCACGCATGCCGTATTTCAGGCCCTCAACGAAGGCCGGCCGCCACGAAAGGAGCTTCCTCCAGGCCTCACGATCAAGAACTGATGGTTGACTTCCCGTAGCGCCCGATACGCTGGTTTCACCTATATAGTCGAAGGAGAAACCAGCATGCTGACTCACACTATCTTCGGGCTCGCGAGTGCATTGCTGTATGCGTATCTGAGCTTTAGCGATAAACGTTCGGCTGATGACGAAGTTCGAGAAGCACGGGCGGCCTCTGCCCAGGTGTGCGGGCGAGAAGGGGAGAGGGAGGTGTCAGCCGAACTGCGCTGGCACCTCATGCGCCTGTGCGGCGAGGGACTGGCCAATCAATATTGGATGGGCTTATTCCGAATCACGCGCCGGGGAGCGCCTTTCCGACTGCTGAAATCGATCATCTGGCGATTGCGCCGTTCGGAGTCTTCGTGGCTGAAACAAAGCATTGGACTGGTGTGGTCACACACGGTGAGACCGACGATACGGTCACGCTTACGACGATTGACGGGCAGCGGTTCGTGCGCACCTCGCCAATCAAGCAGAACTCCACGAAGGTGCGGTTTCTGCGCAAGCTGCTTCCGCCGCGGCTGTGCATTGTCGAAGGGCTCGGTGTTTTTTCCGCATGAAGCGGTAACGGTGGCCCACATGCTTCCAGGGGCGTTGCTTGAGCTTAGCGAACTTTATCGGCACCTGCAGGTGCACCAGCAGCCGTTTGTGCGTACGGGGAGAGGTCGCGTGCCCATTCGCAAGATCGCCGACGTAATCCTGCGGCATGCAGATACACGCCCACAAGCACTTGCCGAACACCGGCAACGCGTGTTGGAGGCCGCCCGCACGGCGTGGGGTGAAGCGCCCTTCGCCAGCGTCAATAGTTGGAGGGGCTGACCTGCTTTCACCGCTTCCCCTTCCTCACCACCATCCACCTCGGCGACTTGAACCGCACGATGCTCACGTAAAGCCACACATAAGTCGCCGCAAATACGACAACGAAGCAGAACAGATGCAGCGTGTGCCGCCAGAACAGCGTCGCCGGCACGACCGCGATCAGGCACAGCAGCCACAGGTACGGCGACGTCAGCGAGTTGCGGCGCGTCAGCTCGCGCGCGGTGCGCGCGCCGACCGCCCAGCGCATCAGCCGCTTGTAGACCAGCATATGCAGATGCACGCCGTCCGGAATGCCCGGCGACATGCCGCGAATGAACTTCTTGCGGTAGATCGAGAAGCAGGTCTCGAAAATCGGGTACATGAAGAGCAGCACCGGATACCACGCGGATACGTCGCGATTGCGCATCACGAGCAAGATCGACAGCTCGGCGAGCATGAAGCCGATGAAGTACGCGCCGCCGTCTCCGAGAAAAATCAGCCCTGCCGGGAAGTTCCAGATGAAGAAGCCGAGCACCGCGCCCATCATCATGAACGACGCCGACAGCACGACCGGGTCGTGCACCTGGAACGCCACATACGCGAGCGACGCGAACATCATGAACGCGACCATCGACGCGAGGCCGTTGAAGCCGTCGATGATATTGATCGCGTTGGCGAGCGCCGCGACCGCGAGCACCGTGACCACGAACGAGATCGCCGCATATGACAGCAGAAAGTCGAGCGGCGGCACGCTGATGCGCGTGACCGCGATGTCGAGAAAGAACCAGGCGAGGGCGGCGGCCGCCATCGTGCAGACGAGGCGTACGAGCGGCGACACGCGCTTGGTCAGATCCTCGACGAGCCCCGAGCCGAACGCCGGCATGCCGCACGCGATCAACCCGAGAATGCTGCCCGACACGGCCGGATACGCACGATGCAATTGCACCGCGGCGGCGAGCAGCCCGAGCAGAATCCCGGTCCCGCCGATGCGCGGCACCGGACGCACATGGAATTTCTGCACGCCGGCCAGATCGGTATCGGTCGAAAATTTTTCATGCACATGCGCATAGCGCACGATCAACAGCGTGATCAGCAGAGAGACGAGAAAGCCGAGCGCAAAACTAAGCATGAAAATGGGCCTGAGCGAAGACGCGGAATTATACAAACGAAACGCACGGCGGCCGGCGCGCGGCAGGGACGCAAAGCTTTCAGGAGGGCCAGCAGGAATATCCCAGATAGCGAGATCGAGGCGGCCCTCAGAGGCCCGTCAGCACTCGCTCCTCATGGATTCCCCCTATGCGCCGCACGCGCGCCGCAACCGTAAACCTGGATGCGACGAAGTGTCAGTCGCGCGCAACAAAGGCGTTCCGGAGACCCAATGCTAAACAACATCACAATTCGCGGCGGACTGACGCTCGTGATCAGCGTATTCGTCGCCTTCCTG
This sequence comes from Paraburkholderia sp. BR10954, assembly GCF_040965775.1. NCBI lineage: Bacteria > Pseudomonadati > Pseudomonadota > Betaproteobacteria > Burkholderiales > Burkholderiaceae > Paraburkholderia > Paraburkholderia sp. BR10954. Next base: position 68,783 of record NZ_JBFRCK010000032.1, on the reverse strand, counting down.
CTGACAGTCATCGCTGTCGGATACGGCGCGCTGAAGCTCGCCAACGACAGCCTCGACGACACGCAGCGCAGCGAGGCCGCGCTGTCGCATCTGAAGGCGAGTTCCGAGAAGCTTCTGCAGGTGCAACTCGCGCTGGGCACCTATCAGACGTTGTTCAGTATCGGCAAGCAGACCGACGATCTGCTGCCGGCCGCGCACAAGGTGCTGGTCGAATCGAACGACGACTTCCACAACTACATGGCCGGCCCGTTCGCGAGCGACGCCGAGCGCAAGCTCGCGCACAGCGTCGGCGAAGCGCGCGCGGCGCTCGTCGACAAGGCGATCGAACCGGAATTCAAGGCACTGACCGACTTCGACTTCAACACCTTCCGTACCATCCAGGGGGATACCGCGAACAGCCTGTACGCGTCTTACTCTAAGGCGATCGACGCGCTCGAAAAAGCGCAGATGGACAATCAGCATCAGCAGGCTGCGACCGGCGCGCGCCGCTTCCAGCTCGCGACAGTGCTGTTCGGCGCGATCGCGGTGATCGCGCTCGTGATTGCCGTGGGCGCGCGCGTCGCGTTGTCGTCGGCGCTGATCAAGCCGGTCAACGCGACGGTCAAGCACTTCGAGCGCATCGCGGCCGGTGACCTGAGCGTCGCGATCAAGGTGAAATCGCGCAACGAGATGGGTCAGCTGCTCGGCGCGCTGACGCGGATGCGCGACGGCCTCGTCGAAACGGTCGGCAAGGTGCGCGGCAGCACGAGCGCGATCACGCAGGGCGCGAACGAGATCGCCTCGGGCAATGCCGATCTGTCGGCGCGCACCGAGCAGCAGGCGGCCGCGCTGCAGGAGACCGCGGCGAGCATGGAGCAGCTGTCGGCGACCGTGAAGCAGAACGCTGATAACGCGAAGCAGGCGAACCGCCTCGCGCACGGCGCGCTCGATACGGTCACTCGCGGCGGCAAGGTGGTGTCGCGCGTGACGGAGACGATGGACGGCATCAGCGATTCATCGCGCAAGGTCACCGAGATCATCGGCATGATCGAGGGAATCGCGTTCCAGACCAACATCCTCGCGCTGAACGCGGCCGTCGAAGCGGCTCGCGCGGGTGAGCAGGGCCGCGGCTTCGCGGTGGTCGCCTCGGAAGTGCGCAGCCTCGCGCAGCGCTCGGGCGCGGCGGCCAAGGAGATCAAGGAGCTGATCGGCGAGTCGGCGGCGAAGGTCGAGGAAGGTGCGTCGCTGGTGTCGGATGCGCAGAAGACGATTCAGGAAGCGATGAAGGCCGTCGAGCGTGTGACCGGCGTGATGAGCGAGATCGAGGCCTCGGCACTCGAACAGAGCGACGGCATCGAGCAGGTCAACAAGGCGGTGTCGCAGATCGACGAGGTCACCCAGCACAACGCGGCGCTCGTCGAGCAGGCGGCGGCCGCGGCGAAATCGCTGGAGGAGCAGGCGGTCATTCTGAAGGATGCCATTGCCGTGTTCCGGCTCGAAGAGTCGGGGGCGGCAGCTTAGTTTCCGGCCGGAAGAAATGCGTGGCTGTCGATGACATAGCGCGCCGACAGCTACCTTAGAATCCTGTTTTCCATCTGATTGGATAAAACGAAAACAGGTGTTCGATGCTTAAAGGGTTGGCAGCGTTCGTTATTTCGGCGCTCTGTGTCTGGCTGTTCATCATCGTGTTCGGTCAGACCTTTCCGTCGGCGCAATTGCACGAGGTCGGAGACTTTGCGGCGAATTCGTTGCTGATCGACGATGCAAAGCATCTGAAGCTGCTCGTCGGACATTACTCGCGCGTGGGGTTCAATCATCCTGGTCCTGCGCTTCTTTACGCGCTTGCCGCGGGCGAGATCGTATTTTTCGACCTGACGCACGCGGTCGCGTCGCCGTTTTCCGGTCAGATCCTTGCGGTCGCGCTGCTTTCCGCTTTCTGGATCGCGGCAATCGGGACGCTTTTGATCAGGATGCAGCAGGCGGCGAGGGACGCCACCGCGGCAGCCGTCGTCACCACGGCCCTATTCGTTGGTGTCACCGCTTACATCAACTACCAGGCCTTCGCGGGTCCCTGGTTCCCGCATCTCTACTACTTTGCTTTTGCGGCGTTCACTGTGTCCGTCGCCGCGTTGATCATGGGACGCGCAGACGGGCTTATGCTCCTTGCCGTAAGCCTTGGATTTTTGCTGAACGGTCATGCTTCTTTTCTGGGTATGACGGCCGTCATGCTGGGGTGCGCGCTGATAGCCAATACCTGGATTTCCGTCAGATCGGGTTCCAGTGAAACCTGGGTCTTGAGCCGGCAATTCCTCGCGGGCAATGTTCGAACGATTGCCGTTGCACTGGCGATCGTGGCGCTTTTCCTCATTCCTCTCGCGATCCAGACGATCCTTCATTTTCCCGGACCGCTCGCTGAATATGCCGCTTTTAGCCATGTCCACCGAGCGAATCGTTTAGTGGACGCCGCGCGTTTCGCCGGAGTTTTCTGGAGTAATGGACTCTTCGGCATCCTGCTGGGCGCGGCGGCTTGTGCTGTGCTCGTGACGAACGATCCCGCGCGCGACAATGAAAGCCGCGTCGCGCCTGAGCGTGCATTGTCGCTGGCGCTAGCGAGCGCGACAGTCGCCTTCGTCTTCTATGCCGCTTTCGGCGTCGACGATCTTTCGCTGACCTATGTCGGAATTTTCTACTACGTCGTTCCTGCTCTGGCGCTGACGTTGCTGGTCAAGCGCTTTCTCGACAATGTGACAGCGGCGACCGTGCCCGTTGCCGTGATCTTTTGTGTGATCGTGGCGGCTTTCACGGCGATCCGGATTCATCAGCCGCCTGAAAACGTTTCCCAGTACGACGATCCGCGAATTCCGGCTGCTTACTCGACTATCCGCAATTTCAACGCGGGGAGCGGCATCGCGGTCTTCGACCTCGATGGATCGGCGGATTGGGAACGGCTGTGGCCAATTCTGGTGGGCATCGAAGCGTACGCGAAGCGTCAGGGCAGCGTGCCGTTTTGCATCGCGCAAAACTGGCAGCTCGTGTTCACCCGAGCGGCGCGCTGCACGCCTGACGAAATGCGAGGCGCCCAGAGGCGTTTTCTGGTGTCGGCGGTGCCGAAGGAAGGAATGACCGGTGCGTTGAGCGTTGCCGGCTTGTATTTTTATCCGCGCCAATCCGCGCAGTAGGCGGGCAAACGGCGACGGTATCCGCGTTATGCGAATGCCGCCGCCGTTTTTTATCCCGACGCGATGACGCCGAAGCGCTTTAAGCAAACCCCTGCGGATTCGTCGACTGCCAGCGCCAGTGGTCCGCGCACATGCGCTCGATACCGAACTGCGCGCGCCAGCCGATGATCTTCTCGGCCGCGCTCGGGTCCGCGAAACACTGCGCGACGTCGCCCGGGCGGCGCGCGACGATCTCGTACGGCACCGGCCGCCCCGACGCCTTCTCGAACGAGCGCACCACGTCGAGCACGCTATAGCCCTGGCCCGTGCCCAGATTGACGACGAAGCTCGCATCGCGCTCGACGAGCGCATCGAGCGCGGCGAGATGCCCGCGCGCGAGATCGACCACGTGGATGTAATCGCGCACGCCGGTGCCGTCGGGCGTTTCGTAGTCGCCGCCGAACACGCGCAGCTTTTCGAGCTTGCCGACCGCGACCTGCGCGACGTACGGCATCAGGTTGTTGGGAATGCCGGCCGGATCTTCGCCGATCAGGCCGCTCTCATGCGCGCCGACCGGATTGAAGTAGCGCAGCGTCGCGATGCGCCACGACGGGTCCGACACTTCCAGATCGCGCAAGATCTGCTCGGCGATCAGCTTCGATTGACCATACGGATTGGTCGCCGACAGCGGGAACGATTCGTCGATCGGCGAGCTTTTCGGCACGCCGTACACCGTGGCCGACGAACTGAACACGAACTGCTTGACGTTGCGATCGCGCATCACGCCGAGCAGCGTCAGCAGGCTGCCGACGTTGTTCGCGTAATACTCGATCGGCTTCGCGACCGATTCGCCGACCGCTTTCAGCGCCGCGAAATGGATCGCGCCGGTGATCGGATGCGCATCGAAAATGCGCTGCAGCGCGGCTGCGTCGCGCGCGTCGTTGTCATAGAAGCTCACCGCACGGCCGGTTATTTGCTCGACGCGCCGCAACGATTCGCGCTTGCTATTCACGAGGTTGTCGATCACCACGACGTCGTAGCCGCCGTTCAGCAGTTCGACGCAGGTGTGCGAGCCGATGAAACCCGCGCCGCCGGTTACCAGAATCGTGCCCTTCGTGGTCATGCTGTTGCTCCCATTAAAGTAAAACACCCGTGATTTTCTGGACCAGGTCTTTATACGTTTCGACGACCATGCGTTCGTCGAATTCGCTGGCGACTTTCTGCCGGCCGCGTTCCGCCATCGCGCGCCGCTCCGCGTCGCTCATATCGAGCATGCGCGCGAGACTCGCGGCGAGGCTCTGCGCATTGCGCGCTTCGCACAACAAGCCGTTGACACCGTCGGCCACTACCTCGCGGCAGCCGGGCACGTCGGTTGCGACGATCGGCCGGCCCATCGCCGACGCTTCCATCAGCGTGCGCGGCACGCCTTCGCGATATGACGGCAGCACCACGCAATCGGCATCGGCGATGAACGGCCGCACGTCGTGCGCTTCGCCCAGATATTCGATCACGCCCTCCTGTTCCCACGCGGCGACTTCATCGCGCGTGATCGCGCTCGGATTGTCGACGCCTACCGGCCCGAGCAACTGGAAGCGCGCTTGGGGATAGCGCGCGCGCAATTGCCGCGCGGCCTCGACGAATTCGCCGACGCCCTTGTCCCACAGCAGCCGCCCGATCAGCACGAAGCGAAACTCCGCCCGAGCGCGCAGCGGCGTGAACGCGAACTGTTCGAGATCGACCCCCTCGCCGTGCAACAGCCGCGCGCGCTCGGGATGCGCGAGCAGCTTGCCGTCGATGAACGCGGCCTGATCGTCGCGATTCAGGAACCACACTTCACGCGGAAAGCGGAATGCGAAACGATACAGCCTTTTAGCAATCTGCGCGGCGCGGCTGTGCTGTATGAACACATAGCCGAGCCCCGTGGTGACCGCCACCGACTGCACGCCAGCCAGCTTCGCCGCGATCGAGCCGTAGATGTTCGGCTTGATCGTGTAGTGAAACACCACATGCGGACGGATCGTCCTGTACTGCCGATAGAGCGCGAAGAGCGTGCGCAGATCTTCGCCCGGACTCGTGCCCTTGGACGCCATCGGCAGCTCGATGCAACGGCAGCCCATCGCGGCGAGCAGCTCGAACGTGCGGTCGCGCGGCGCAAGCACCGTCACATCGACCCCGCGCCCGATCAGTGTGCGGATCAGCCCTTGCCGATACGTATAGATTGCCCAGGCCGTGTTGCAGACGAGTGTAATGCGCAGCGCGGGCGTCGACTTGAAAGAGGGCTTCATGCGAAAAAGGGCACGGCGTTGAATGAAGTGTGGACCAGTGATACGAAAACAGCGCCGTACGCAGCGGCGCGAAGCTCAGCGAACCAGGCGGCAGCGACAGCGCTCACACGCGGCGCGCCTCAACGGCTCGCGCGCGGCGTCAGCAGCGCGCGCTTGACCCGCTGCAACGTGCGATAAGGCAGCAGCAGATGCGACAGATTCTTCGCGAGGCCCAGCCAGTCGTATGGATTGGCCACGTTGAAATAGCGCAACTGCAAACGCAGCGTCGAACCGATCTGCCGGCGCCGCTTCGTCGCGCTGATGCCGCCTTCGTTCAGCTCATAGAAGAGGCCGAGTTCCGGCAGATTCGCGCAGTCGTAGCGTTCCATCAGACGTAAGAACAGATCGAGGTCCTCGGCCGAAGGATACGCGGCGCGGTAGTTGCCGACTGTGCGGACGGCATCGATACGCAGCATCATCGACGGATGCGCGAGGCACGAGCGGAAAAAGCGCTGGCGTCGGATCACGTTCGGCTCGGCCGGCGGCGTCAGCATGAAAAGCGGCTCGCCCGCACGCGTGACGACCTGGGTCCACATGCCGAGGCCCGCCACGTTCGGATGCGCTCCCATGAACGCGCGCTGCTTCGCGAGCCGCTGCGGCACCGCGCGATCGCCCGCGTCGATGCGCGCCGCAAAACGAAAGCCCCGCTGCGCGAGCGCATCGATGCCGGTTTGCAGCGCGCGCTCGATGCCGCTGTTGCGCGCCATGCGCAGCACTTCGATCTTCAGGTTCGGCAGCGTGGGCGCGACGATCGGCGGTGTGCTGCCGTCATCGACGATCAAAACGTGCACCAGCGCACTTTCTTCAAACGACGCGAGCGTAGAATCGACGTCCGCCTGGCCGTTGTAGGCGGGCATCAGCACCGCGACGTCGTCGAGCGTGGTTTGCGCGGTGGCGGATGAATTCGTCATGGGCGCAATTTGAAACGGATGTAATAAAGATTAACCGAGGCGGCCGCCAGATAGCCGGCCGCGAGGCCGACGAGCGCGCCATACGCGCCGAGTCGCGGGATCGCCAATAGATTGACGGCGAACGCGACGGCGAGCGCGAGCAGCCACTTCGCCAGCAACACGAACTTGGCCTGATACTTGAGCACGACCAGATTGCCGATCGCCTCGATACCGGCGGGCACCGACAGCCACACGGCCCAGCGGAAGATCTCGATCGCGCCTTCGAAATCCGGCCCGAACACGCGGCGGATGATGAAGCCCGCGAGCAGATCGAGCACGAACGCGCCGCACACCATCAGCACGGCGGTCAGCGCGGTGAGCCGCCACATGTTGCGGCGCAGTTGCGCGATGCCTTGCACGCGGTAGACGAAGGCGGGCGCAATGGTTTGCGCGAGCATCAGCGCGAGCGTGATCCAGTTTTCATTCAACTGTTGGGCGGCCGAGTAGCGTCCGAGGTCGGCGAACGAAATCGCGCGCTCGAGCATCAGCCGGTCCAGCTTCAGGAACAGATACATACAGATGAGCCCGAGCCAGAATACCGTGCCCGCGCTCGCGAAGTGCTTGAAGAGCGAACGTTCGACATGCCAGCCCAGCTTGCCGCCATGCCGGCGCATGAAGTAGAGCAACAGCACCGCGCCGATCGCCGCCGATTCGAGCGCCCACAGCCAGCCGAAACGTGCGGGCGCGGCCGTCGCGCGCACCAGCAGATAGACGAGGCCGGCCTTGATCACAGCGGTGGTCATGCTGGTCAGCAACTGCGGCTTGCTGTAGGTCATGCTTTGCAGCCACGCGTTGATCACGCCGACGAACGGCTCGCGAAACAGCATCGTGAGCGCGAGGCCGGCGAGCATCGCGCCGACGAGCGGCTCGAAGAAATGCAGCGCAATGCCGAGCCACGTGAGCAGCAGCGCGACGGCCGAGACGGAGAAACGCAACGCGAACGCGCTGCCGAGTACGGTACCGAGTTGTTCGGGCGGCCGGTTGACGATGGTCGGTACGAGGATTTCCGCGCCGCACACCCATGTGATCGGCGACAGCACCAGCAGCAGCGTGTTCGCGTACTGCCATTTGCCGAACGTATCGGGTCCGAAGTAACGCGCGAGGATGCCGCCGATCACGATTGCCACGCCGATCTGCGTGAGCCGTTCGAGACCCAGCCAGACGATGTTCGTAAACGCGCGCGTGACGTCGGGATTGGCGAAGCGCTTGAGTGTCAGCATCCGTTGGCCGCTCGCCGCTGCGCGTCGGTCAAGCCGCCTCGTGCGGCCATGCATGCGGCGCTATGCGCGTTCGCCCGCCCGGCCGGCAGCCACGGCAACTTTACAAAGGGAGGGCGTCTAAGCATTAGAATGGCGTTATTCAGGCTGGTCAGAAGAACGCAATTATAAGTTGGAACCGGACCGCTTCCGGCAAGGGCGCAACGAGGCGTGATAACGCGGTTTTTTACGCGCGTATTACGGTGGTTTTTAATGCGATTTTTTCCGCGTTTTTACCGGTTATCGTCTGTGCGCAGGTCAAAATTTTCCATTGCACGCAAGTGAGCCAACATGATCTCCAAATCGATTTTCAAGGCGTATGACATTCGTGGCGTGATTGGCAAGACGCTCGACGCGGACGCCGCGCGTTCCATCGGCCGCGCCTTCGGCAGCGAAGTGCGCGCGCAGGGCGGCGACGCGGTCGTGGTCGCGCGCGACGGGCGCCTGTCGGGCCCCGAACTGATCGGCGCGCTGTCCGACGGCCTACGTGCGGCCGGCGTCGATGTCGTGAACGTGGGTATGGTGCCCACGCCGGTCGGCTACTTCGCGGCGAGCGTACCGTTGAAGCTCGCGGGCGGCGAGCGCCGGGTCGACTCGTGCATCGTCGTGACCGGTAGCCATAATCCGCCGGACTACAACGGCTTCAAGATGGTGCTGCGCGGCGCGGCCATTTACGGCGAGCAGATCCTCGCGCTGCATCAGCGCATCGTCGACGAAAACTTCGCCGACGGTAACGGCAGCTACACCGAATACGACATCGCCGACGCGTATCTCGAGCGTATCGCGAGCGACGTGAAGCTCGCGCGTCCGATCAAGATCGTCGTCGATACCGGCAACGGCGTGGCCGGCGCGCTCGCACCGAAGCTGTTCAAAAAGCTCGGTTGCGAACTGGTCGAGCTGTTCACCGAAGTCGACGGCAACTTCCCGAATCACCACCCGGACCCGGCGCACCCGGAGAACCTCGAAGACGTGATTCGCGCGCTGAAGGAAACCGATGCGGAAATCGGCTTCGCGTTCGACGGCGACGGCGACCGCCTGGGCGTCGTCACCAAGGATGGCCAGATCATCTACCCGGACCGTCAGCTGATGCTGTTCGCCGAAGAAGTGCTGTCGCGCAACAAGGGCGCGCAGATCATCTACGACGTAAAGTGCACGCGCAATCTCGCGAAGTGGGTCAAGGACAAGGGCGGCGAGCCGCTGATGTGGAAGACCGGCCACTCGCTCGTGAAGGCGAAGCTGCGCGAAACCGGCGCGCCGCTGGCCGGTGAAATGAGCGGACACGTGTTCTTCAAGGACCGCTGGTATGGTTTCGACGACGGCCTGTACACCGGCGCGCGTCTGCTCGAGATCCTCACGCGCGTCGCCGACCCGAGCAAGCTGCTGAACTCGCTGCCGAACTCGCACTCCACGCCCGAGCTGCAACTGAAGCTCGAGGAAGGCGAAAACTTCGAGCTGATCGCGCGTTTGCAGCAGAACGCCAAGTTCACCGGCGCGGACAACGTCGTGAAGATCGACGGTCTGCGCGTCGAGTATCCGGACGGCTTCGGCCTCGCGCGTTCGTCGAATACGACGCCGGTCGTCGTGATGCGTTTCGAAGCCGACAACGACGCGGCGCTCAAGCGCATCCAGGACGACTTCCGCCGCGTGATTCTCGCGGAGAAGGCCGATGCGAAACTGCCGTTCTGACGGCTGATGCGGCGGCGCGCTTCGAAATTCGTCAAGACGGATCGAAGCTCGCCGCTACCGAACGCGGCGCGGGTTGCCTTACCGCGCCGCGTTTTTCATGTCTTTGATATCCGACGCGCTAGAATTGCGGTCCTTTCAACGCATCTTCGAGCCGGATAGCCGGTTTTCCCACTCTTGAGCGCGCAAAAGATACTCATCGTGAGGGTGTCGTCACTGGGCGACGTCGTTCACAACATGCCCGTAATCGCCGACATCCGGCGCCGCCATCCCGACGCGCAGATCGACTGGCTCGTCGAGGAGAGCTTCGTCGGGCTCGTGGAGCTCGTGAGCGGCGTGCGGCGCGCGATTCCAGTGTCGCTGCGGCGCTGGCGCAAGCGCATCCTGTCCGTCGACAACTGGCGCGAGATCGGCGCGTTTCGTCGCGCGCTCGCCGCCGAGCACTACGATCTGGTGATCGACTGCCAGGGGCTCATCAAGACCGCGTGGGTCGCTAGCATGGCGCGCGGACCTCTCGTCGGCCTCGGCAACCGCACCGACGGCGCCGGCTACGAATGGCCGGTGCGCTTCTTTTACGGGCGGCGCGTGCCGATCGCGCCACGCACGCACGTGGTCGAACGCACGCGGCAACTGGTGGCCGCGGCGCTGAATGATCCGCCGCCGCAACCCACCGACGACATCGACTTCGGTCTCGATACGGGCCGTGCCGCGCTCGCGCTGTCTCAAGCCAATCTGAATCTGCCGGTGCCGTACGTGGTGTTCGTGCACGCGACTTCGCGCGCCGACAAGCAGTGGCCCGACGCCGCGTGGATCGAACTCGGGCAAACGCTGGTGCGGCGCGGCGCGTCGATCGTGCTGCCGTGGGGCGGCGACGCCGAGCGCGCGACCAGCGAGCGGCTCGCGAAGGAATTCGGCGCGGCCGCGATCGTGCCGCCGAAGCTGTCGCTGCCGGCGGTGGTGGGGCTGATCGACGGCGCGGCCGCGACGGTCGGGGTCGACACAGGTCTGGTCCACATCGCGGCGGCGCTGAAGCGGCCTACGGTCGAGTTGTACAATTTCTCGACCGCGTGGCGCACCGGCGGCTACTGGTCGCCGAACGTCGTCAATCTCGGCGCGGCCGGTCAGCCGCCCACGCTGCAGCAGGTCAAGTCGGCGCTGGCCGCGTTTGGTTTGCTGTAACCCGGGCCGGCAGTCATCAGCACGGGCTGTCACCCGCCGGTGCGCTTCGCCTTGCGCACCCCCCGTTCCCAAGGGCGATCATGAACGAAACCCAGATCATCGAAGTAGCGAACGCCGACTGGCACGGCTGCAACCTGTCCGTGCCGCGCGAGACGCTGCTCGCCGGCGTCGAGCGCGGCAAGGTGCTGTACTTCCCGAACCTGCGCTTTGCGATCGACGGTGGCGAGCAGGCGTTGCTCGACCCGGCAATCGCCGATCCGAACCGCAAGAACATCAGCCTCGAACCGAACGGCGGCGCGTTGCACGGCGTGGCCGGCGATGCGGTCACGCAATCGGCGGTGCGCGCGTTGATCGCGCGTTATCAGGCGAATGCGCGCACGCTCGTCGACGGGCTCTTTCCCGAGTACAACGGCAAGCTGCGCGTCGCGCCGACGAGCCTGCGGCTGCATCAGGTCGAGACGCGCGAAACCTCGTGGCGCAAGGACGACAGCCGTCTGCACGTCGATGCGTTTCCGTCGCGGCCTAACTACGGCGAGCGCATCCTGCGCGTGTTCACCAACGTGAACCCACATGGCGTGCCGCGCGTATGGCGCGTCGGCGAGCCGTTCGAGGACATGGCGCAGCGCTTCCTGCCGCGCATCAAGCCGCAGATGCCGGGCTCCGCGTGGCTGCTGAACCTGCTGCATGTGACGAAGTCGCCGCGCAGCGAGTACGACCATCTGATGCTCAATCTGCACGACGGCATGAAGGCCGACCTCGACTATCAGAAGACGAGTCCGCAAGAGACCATGCCGTTTCCGCCGGGCAGCGTGTGGGTGTGCTTCTCCGACCAGACCTCGCATGCGGTGATGTCCGGCCAGTTCATGCTGGAGCAGACTTTCTTCCTGCCGGTGAAGGCGATGGCGCAGCCGGAATGCGCGCCGCTCGGCATTCTCGAGCGCCTGAAGGGCAGGGCGCTGGTTTGAGCGCGGCGGTCGATTCGAGGGCCGGGCAGGTGCCGGCCCGCATCGCGCGTATCAGCGCCGTGGACTTTGCGACGAAGACGAACCACGCGGAGCGCCGATGCTAAGAGCGATCTATCGCGCGCTCTGGCGGCTGATCGCGCCGCTTGCCGTGCTGCGCCTGTTGATCCGTTCGCGCAAGGAGCGCGGTTATCGCGAGCATATCGGCGAGCGCTTCGGTTATTCGCGTGGACGCTTGCCCGAAGACAACGCGCCGTTGATCTGGGTGCATGCTGTGTCGGTTGGCGAGACGCGCGCCGCCCAGCCGCTGATCGATGCGCTGATGAAGGCGCGCCCCGACGCTCGCATTCTGCTCACGCACATGACGCCGAGCGGCCGCGCGACCGGCGGCGAAATTTTCGGCGACCGCGTGTTGCGCAGCTATCTACCGTACGACATGCCGCATGCGGTACGGCGCTTCCTGCGCGCGTGGCGGCCGTCGCTCGGTCTCGTGATGGAAACCGAGGTATGGCCGACCTTGATCGACGAATGCCGGCGCGCCGACGTGCCGCTCGTGCTGACCAATGCGCGGATGTCGGCGCGGTCGTTCAAGCGCGCGGCGAAGTTCGGCGGCGCGACGAAGGACGTGTTCGGCGGCTTCGCGCGCGTGCTCGCGCAGAGCCCGTCCGATGCCGAGCGGCTGACCTCGCTCGGCGCGCGCAACGTCGCGGTGCTCGGCAACCTCAAGTTCGACATGAGCACCCCGCCCGAACTCGCGGCGCGCGGCCACGCGTGGCGCGCGGCGATCGGCACGCGGCCCGTGTGGGTCGCGGCGAGCACGCGCGAGGGCGAAGAGGCGCTGGTGCTCGACGCGTTCGCGGCGCTCGGCGTCGACGATGCGCTGCTGATTCTGGTGCCGCGTCACCCGCAACGCTTCAATGAAGTCGCGGCGCTCGTCGAGAAGGCGGGGTTGCGGCTCGAACGCCGATCGAACTGGGCACCCGATGCGAAGGTCGCGTCGGCCGCGCGCATTGCCGACGATGGCGTGCCACCGCTGCCACGCGACGTGAACGTGCTGCTCGGCGATTCGATGGGCGAGTTGGGCGCTTACTACGCGGCATCGGATCTGGCGTTCATCGGCGGCAGTCTGCTGCCGCTCGGCGGACAGAACCTGATCGAAGCGTGCGCGGTCGGCGTGCCGGTGCTGATCGGGCCACACGTTTTCAACTTTACGCAGGCCACCGCCGATGCGGTCGCGGCCGGTGCCGCCGTGCAGGTGCAGGACCCGGCCGATCTGGCGCGCGCGCTACGCGAGCTGTTCGGCGACAAGTCGCGGCGGCTCGCGATGGGCGGTGCGGCTGCCGCGTTTGCGGCGAGGCATCGCGGGGCGACGGCGAGGACGGTGGATGTGTTGGCGGCGTTGTTGCCGGAGTAGGGATTAGCGGCGTGGCGTGCAAAGACGACACCACGAGCATTCCCAACCCCTCCCTTCACACCTTCAACAACCCCTTCTTTTCAATAAACTTCACCACTTCGTCGAGCCCTTCGAGCGCCTTCAGATTGCACATCACGAAGGGCCGCTCGCCGCGCATCTTCTTCGCATCCGACGCCATCACATCGAGATTTGCGCCCACCAGCGGCGCGAGATCGGTCTTGTTGATCACGAGCAGATCCGACTTCGTGATGCCGGGGCCGCCCTTGCGCGGAATCTTCTCGCCGCCCGCAACATCGATCACGTAGATCGTCAGGTCCGACAGCTCCGGGCTGAAGGTTGCCGCGAGATTGTCGCCACCCGATTCAATGAACACGATGTCCGCGTCCGGAAAACGCGTGAGCATGCGCTCGACCGCTTCGAGGTTGATCGACGCGTCCTCGCGGATCGCCGTGTGCGGGCAGCCGCCCGTCTCGACACCCATGATGCGCTCGGCCGGCAGCGCGCCCGCGACGGTCAGCAGACGCTGATCCTCTTTCGTATAGATGTCGTTCGTGATCGCGACGAGGTCGTACTGGTCACGCATCGCCTTGCACAGCATTTCGAGCAGCGTGGTCTTGCCCGAGCCGACCGGGCCGCCGACGCCCACGCGCAGCGGCGGCAGTTTCTTCGTGCGGGTCTGGTTCGCGGTATGAGAGGCCGGATGATGAGGTGCGTTCATGATGGATCGTGGAAATCGTGTTACGAGCGGAAGAGCCGCGAATACTGCGACTCGTGGCGCGCCGACAGAATGCCGAGCTGCGGTGCGAATGTGTTGAGGCAGTCACGCGAAATGGCGAGCGCACGCGCGACGGCTGCGTCAATTGGTTCGCGCAGCGCGACGATGATGCGCTGTCCAGCGAGCTGGCCGAGCGGCACCGCCTTCAACGCGGCGGCGGCCTGATTCTCGACCCAGCTGAACGCGTAGGCGGCGAGCGCGGCATCGGTGGACGCATCGTGCGCGTAGGCGGCGAATGCGAACGCGCTCGGCTGCGCAAGCGGCGCGAGCGACGCGAGCGTTTCGCGCCTCGCCGCATCGCCCCATTCGAGCGACACGCACAACTGCCGCAGCGACCAACCCATCTGCTCGGTTTCGCGGCGCAGTTCGGCGGACTCGCGGCTCGCGAGGAATTCGGCGTTGGCGTCGGCGAGTTCGACGGCGTCGTGCGTGCGCCAGCGTTCGATCTGCTGCGCAACGAACGGCAACTCGCCGCGCGCGAGCACGTCAGTCAGCCCGCACTCGATCCACGTGCGCGCGGAGTCGGCGTCGGTGACGAGTTGCGCTTCGATCGCCGCTTCGAGACCCTGCGAATAGCTGAACGCGCCGATCGGCAGCGCCGGCGACGCGAGATGCAGCAGCGCGGTGAGTTCAGCGATGCGCATGGTCATGCGAGTGGTGCCCATGTCCGCACGATTCGTCGTGCACGTGGTCATGGTCGTGGTCGTGCGAGTGCTCATGCCCATGATGTTCACCAAACACCTGCTGCGCGATCGCATAGTCCTCGGCGAACGTCTCGTCGTGCCCATGCTTGTGCCCGCCGCCATATGCACCGGCCTCAGGGTGGAACGGCAGCGACACCTGCTCGAGCGTCGCGCCGATGCGCTCGAGCATGTCGGCGAGCACCGGATCGTCTTCGAGCTTCAGATAATCGGCGCCCACTTCGACCGGCGTATGACGATTGCCGAGGTGATACGCGGCGCGCGTCAACGTCAACGCGTCCGAAGCGCGTACCACAAGCACGGCTTCGTCAGCAGCGACGACACGCACGAGCCCGCCATCATCGGCGACGAGCACGTCGCCATCGCGCAGCACGGTGCCGCGCGGCAACAGCAAGGCGATTTCCTCGCCGTTATCGAGCGTCGCGGCAAGACGGCTCTTGCGACGTTCATCGAACGCGAGCGTCAATGTCGGCGCTCGCTTGACGAGTACGGGCGCAATCTTCAGATGCGGCGCGAGAAGTTTGTTCAGTGTACGCATGGTCAGAACAGGAAATAGCGTTGCGCCATCGGCAGCACGGTGGCCGGATCGCAGGTCAGCAGCTGGCCGTCGGCGATCACCTGATAGGTTTCCGGATCGACGCTGATGTTCGGGCGCCACGCGTTGTGAATCATGTCGGCCTTCGTCACGCTGCGGCAGTTCTTCACCGCGACGATGCGCTTTTCCAAACCATAGCGTTCGGCGACGTTCGCATCGGCGGCGAGTTGCGACACGAAGGTCAGCGACGTGCGACCCAGCGCGCCACCGCGCGTCGCGAACATCTCGCGATAATGCACGGGCTGCGGCGTCGGAATCGATGCATTCGGATCTCCCATCTGCGCCATCGCGATCATGCCGCCCTTCAGGATCAGCGACGGTTTGATGCCGAAAAACGCCGGCTCCCAGAACACCAGATCGGCCCACTTGCCAGGCTCGATCGAGCCGACCTCATGCGCGATGCCGTGCGTGATCGCCGGATTGATCGTGTACTTCGCGACGTAGCGCTTCGCGCGGAAATTGTCGCGACGCGCGTTGTCCTCGGGCAGCGCGCCGCGTTGCACCTTCATCTTGTGCGCGGTCTGCCACGTGCGGATGATCACTTCGCCGACGCGGCCCATCGCCTGCGAATCCGAAGATAGCATCGAAAGCGCGCCGAGATCGTGCAGGATGTCCTCGGCCGCGATCGTCTCGCGGCGAATCCGCGATTCGGCGAACGCGATGTCTTCCGCAATCGACGGATCGAGGTGATGGCACACCATCAGCATGTCGAGATGCTCGTCGAGCGTGTTGACCGTGTACGGCCGTGTCGGATTCGTCGACGACGGCAGCACGTTCGCTTCGCCGCACACCTTGATGATGTCCGGCGCGTGGCCGCCGCCCGCGCCTTCGGTGTGATAGGTATGGATCGTGCGGCCCTTGAACGCTGCAACGGTCGTTTCGACGAAGCCGGCTTCGTTCAGCGTATCGGTGTGGATCGCGACCTGCGTGTCGGTATCGTCGGCGACGGAAAGACAGTTGTCGATCGCCGCGGGTGTCGTGCCCCAGTCCTCGTGCAGCTTCAGGCCGATCGCGCCAGCGGCGATCTGTTCGGTCAGCGGTGCCGGCTGGCTCACGTTGCCCTTGCCGAGAAAGCCGAGATTCATCGGATAACCATCGGCCGCTTGCAGCATGCGTTCGAGATGCCACGGCCCCGGCGTGCAGGTCGTCGCATTGGTGCCGGTCGCGGGGCCGGTGCCGCCGCCGAGCATCGTCGTCACGCCGCTCGCGAGCGCTTCCTCGATCTGCTGCGGGCTGATGAAGTGGATGTGCGTATCGATGCCGCCCGCGGTCACGATCAGCCCTTCGCCCGCGATCACTTCGGTGGCCGCGCCAATCGCGATCGTCACGTTGGGCTGAATGTCGGGATTGCCGGCCTTGCCGATCGCCGCGATGCGGCCGTCCTTGATGCCGATGTCGGCCTTCACGATGCCCCAGTGATCGAGGATCACCGCATTCGTCACGACGGTATCCACGACCTCGGCATGCACGCGCTGCGACTGGCCCATGCCGTCGCGAATCACCTTGCCGCCGCCGAACTTGACCTCTTCGCCGTAGGTCGTGAAGTCGCGCTCGATCTCGATCAGCAGTTCGGTGTCGGCGAGGCGCACGCGGTCGCCGGTGCTGGGGCCGAACATCTCCGCGTACGCGCGGCGGCCAATGCGTAGTGTCATGGTGTGGGTCCGGAGTGAGCTACAAGCGGGCTACAAGCAACGCATGGCGGAGCAGGGCGGTCGAAACACCAGGGGCGCGGGCAGCGCATCACAGCTTGCCCATCACCTTGCCGTTGAAGCCGTACACGACGCGCTCGCCCGCCAGCGCGACGAGTTCGACCGTGCGCTCCTGGCCGGGCTCGAAGCGCACCGCGGTACCCGCCGCGATGTTCAGCCGAAAGCCGCGCGCCGCTTCGCGATCGAATGACAGCGCGTCGTTCACTTCGTAGAAGTGGTAATGCGAGCCGATCTGCACGGGACGGTCGCCGGTATTCGACACGACCACCGTGACCGTCGCGCGGCCCGCGTTCAGTTCGTGCTCGCCGTCGTCGATGAGGAGTTCGCCGGGAATCATGGGGCCTGCCTTGACGAAGAGGACTTCAGGGAATCGGATGATGGACGGTGACGAGCTTGGTGCCGTCGGGGAACGTCGCTTCGACCTGGATGTCGGGGATCATTTCGGGGACCCCCTCCATCACGTCGGCGCGCGTGAGCAGCGTGGTGCCGTAGTGCATCACTTCGGCGACGCTCTTGCCGTCGCGCGCGGCTTCCATCAGCGCGGCGGTGATGAAGGCGACCGCTTCCGGATAGTTCAGCTTGAGGCCGCGCGCACGGCGCCGTTCGGCGAGCAGCGCGGCGGTGAAGATCAGCAGCTTGTCCTTCTCGCGAGGTGTCAGCTTCATCGGGTGTGGGTCTCGGCGTTGAGGTGTCGTGGCGGCGTGGTCGTCGCGCCATCAGCCGGTCAAGGTATCAAGCCCGGCTAACGGCGCGCTTACAACCGCGCTTGCAAGATTACAGGTCGGCGGGCAGTGGAGCGCCGAACCACTTCTTCGACATCGCACCGAGCGTGCCGTCGTGTTTGGCCTGTGCAATGGCGGCATCGACCTTCTGTTGCAGACGCGGCTCGTTTTTATTCATGCCGACGAAGCACGGCGAGTTCTTGATCACGAACTTCGGTTCCGGACGGCGCGGCGGATTTTTCGCGAGGATCGCGGCCGCGACGATGTTGCCGGCCGCGATCAGCTGCACCTGGCCGGACAGGAACGCGGCGATCGTCGCGTTGTTGTCCTCGAAGCGTTTGATCGTCGCGTTCGGCGCCATCTGCGTGAGACCGATTTCCTCGAGCGCGCCGCGCGTCGCGCCGACGGTCTTGCCCGTCAGATCGGCGGGACCGCTGACCTTGATATCGGCGGGACCGAACACGCCCTGGTAGTACGGCGCGTACGCGCTCGAGAAGTCGATCACTTTCTCGCGCTCAGGCGTTTTGCCGAGCGACGAGATCACGAGATCGACCTTGCCCGTTTGCAGATACGGAATGCGGTTCGCGCTGTTGACCGGCACCAGTTCGAGCTTCACGTTCATCGCTTTGGCGAGCAGCGCGGCCGTGTCGATGTCGTAGCCCTGCGGCTTCATGTCGGGACCGACCGAGCCAAACGGCGGATAGTCTTCGGGCACGGCGACCTTCAGCACGCCGGCCTTGGCGATGTTGTCGAGCGTGTCGGCGTGCGCGGCGCCCGCATGAAACGCGAGGTCGGCGACGATGGGCAGGGCGAGCAATGCGGCCAGCAAGGTGCGGCGCGCGGAGCGGGAGAGGGTGCGGGTCATCGGCGTGAGCGGTGGTGGTGTCGTTGGAGTCGGGTCGTCGCTGGCTTCTTCGTGTCCGGCCGCGAAGTGGCGAATCCAACGCAAACTGTGTGCCATCGCGCTGGGCTGTGGCTGGGCGGCACGCTACGCCGGTTCGCGCACATGGTTGGGGCGTGCGCGTGCGCCGGCTTGGTGCGCGAATAGGGTGATCAAGACGAAAGCGGGAAGCCGTGCGCTCAGGTCGACCAGATCCGCAACGGCACTGCCGCGACACCGTGCACGACCGGCCGCAATTGCAGCCAGCAGCGCGTGAGCGCGTGCTGCAGCGTTTCCATCGAGCGCGACACCGCGCGCACGAGCAGTACGCCGCTGGTCACGCACGAGGCTGCCGCTCGCAACGTGTCGTCGAACGGCAGTTGCGCGGTGAGCGACTCGGCGAGCGCGTCGTCGCAAGCGGCGCCTACGGCCCACAGCGTGCCGTAGGCCGGAAAGCCGGCGAGACCCTGCGGCGCGTCGCGCAGCGGATCGTCGGCGCTGAGAGTCGCGCGTTCGAACCACAGCAGCTCGCCATTCGCGCCGACGATGCGCGACACCGCCCGCAAGCTACCCGCCGACCAGCGTTCGCCGGCCGCCTGGCGTCCGAGCTGCGTCGCGTCCCAGCCGATCGCGCTCGCGCCGGCGCCGAGCGTCAGCGAAAAATCGAGTTGCGCGTTCGCGTGATCGAACACGATGTTGTTCTGCGGCAGCCAGTCGAGCTTCGCCTGTTCGCCGACCCTGAGCGCGATGCACTGCCGCGCCGCGCGGCCATTCGACTTGTACCACTTGGTTGCGCCCGGCGTCGTCAGCACCGCATGTGTGTGCGCGGCGAGCGTGATGTCGATGTCGAGCTGATCGCCACCCGCGACGCCGCCGGGGGGATGCACGATCACCGCGTGACAGATCGCCGGGCCTTCCGGATAGAGCGGCCGTTGCACGCGCAGCGGCCCATCGTGAAGCCGGTGGGCGAGCGTCGTGCGAGCGTCGCCGCCGACGAAGCCGAGCTCGAGTCGCGCGCACCACGAGGAGTGCGCGGCGGCGAGCGAGGCGTGATTTTCGTGGAGCGACATGCGGATGAAAGGGGAACCGGCGTGCGGCGAGGATAGCACGCGGTCGCGGCGCGAGAGCCGCGCGCTAGCGACTACGACGCAGTGCCTTCAGGCGAGGCCTCGGTCACCGACAGCACCTTGATGCCCTCCCACTGCGGATGCAGCAGCCGCAGCAACGCGACGATCGCGCGCGGGGTGTTTTCCTGGACGGTCAACGAGTCGCTGCCTGTCTCGATTGCTTTCTTGCCATGTCGGCAGTACTGATACTCGACGTGAACCGTCACGGACATGCTTTTCTCCCTTCTTTAACGATGTTGTGTTGCTAACGCTGGTTTTACCGCGGCAGTGACTAGCCCACGCGGGTCGGCGCGGCGTGATCGTCCACGCCGCGTTCCGCGCGATTGATGAACCCGCAGTCGAGCAAGAGCTGACAGAAGGCTTCCGGCGAACACGATGGACCGGTCGTCTCGGCCATTCTCGCGAGGACGTCGGGGAACGACGCAAGCACGTGCCAGCTGTCGTAGTACGCGTGCAGCTGGGGCGCGAGCTCGTTGCCGAGCTTCTCCCAGCGCACCGACAGCATGCCGACCGTACCGCCGCTGTGTACCTCGAATAAACCGAAGGTGACCGCCGACACCACGTTCATCACCCTGCAATAGGAGGCTGGGTTTCTGTAAAACTCGCGTCTGACCTGCTTGTTGTCGTCCATGGTGTCCACCTCGTCGAACCGTTGCGGCGCTGCCTAGCCTGTGTAACGGTTGCGCGGCGGATAACTTGAGCGGTGAGCTTCAGTCGCGTTAGATGCGGCCGACGGCGCGGGCCGCAAGCTTTCTAATGGCTGTTGCAGATTGAAAAAACGCTTACACGGCAATCAAGCCCCGCACTCCATCGGCATCCATGTTCGCCCCTTCACCGCCCGCGATGATTTCGCCGCGACTCATCACCCAGTAACGATCGGCGATCGCTTTGGCGAAATCGTAGTACTGCTCGACGAGCAGCACCGTCATGCCCATGTCCTCGACGAGCTGCCGCAGCGTGCGGCCGATGTCCTGAATGATCGACGGCTGGATGCCCTCGGTCGGCTCGTCGAGGATCAGCAGTTGCGGCTCGCTCATCAGCGCGCGGCCGATCGCGAGCTGTTGCTGCTGACCGCCGGACAGATCGCCGCCGCGCCGGTTGCGCATGTCCTCCAGCACCGGGAACAGCTCGTAGATGCGCTCGGGGATTTTCTTCGGCGACTTTCTGCTGGCGGCGCCCACCAGCAGGTTTTCCTCGACGGTCAAGCGCGGAAAAATATCGCGGCCCTGCGGCACGTAGGCGAGCCCCTGGGCGACGCGCGCATGCGTGGGTAGTTTCATCAGCGGTTCGCCGCGCCACGCGATCGCACCGCTTTTCGCGGGCACGACGCCCATCAGGCAGCGCAGCAGGGTGGTCTTGCCGACGCCGTTGCGCCCTAGCAGCACCGTCAGCTTGCGGTCGGGCACTGTGAGCTTCACATCGCGCAGAATATGGCTGCCGCCGTAGTACTGGTTCAGTCGGTCTACTTCGAGCATTGTTCAGTCATCCTGTCGGGTGGACGATGCGGTACCGCCTCGAGCTGCAATCAGCGGCCGAGATAAGACTCGATCACGGTCTCATCGCGCTTCACTTCGTCGAGCGTGCCGTGCGCGAGCACGCGGCCTTCGGCCATCACCGTCACCTTGCCCGTGTCGCCCGCGAGCGCCGCGACGAACTCCATGTCGTGCTCGACGACCATCATCGAGCAGGTGCCGCGCAGGTGGTTGAGCAATTCGGCGAGCTGCATCGTTTCGTCGTCGGTCATGCCGGCCGCGGGTTCGTCGAGCAGCAGCAGCGCTGGGCGTTGCATGAGCAGCATGCCGATTTCGAGGCGCTGCTTCTGGCCGTGCGATAGCTCGCCGGCGAGCCTGCGCGCTTCGCTTTCCAGCCCGATCAGCGCGAGCGTTTGCTCGATGCGCGCCTGCGCGTCGCGATCGAGCCGCGCGCGCAGCGACGCCCACCAGCCCTTGTCGGTTTTCATCGCGAGTTCGAGGTTTTCCCACACCGGATGCTGCTCGAACACGGTCGGCTTCTGGAACTTGCGGCCGATGCCGGCGCGCGCGATCGCCGGTTCGTTCATCCGCGTCAGATCGATCGACTGGCCGAGAAACACCTTGCCGTGATCGGGTGCGGTCTTGCCCGTGATCACGTCCATCATCGTCGTCTTGCCCGCGCCATTCGGGCCGATGATGCAGCGCAGTTCGCCCGCGTCGATCGCGAGCGACAATGCGTTGAGTGCGCGAAAGCCGTCGAAGCTGACGGTCACGTCTTCGAGGTACAGGATCGTGCCGTGCGATACGTCGATCTCGCCGGGCACGACCGTGTGCGCCATGCTCGCGACGCCGCTCAGCGAGTGTTCCGGCGGTGCTTCGGGCAAATCCAGATCGGGAACCATCGGGTTTTCGTTCATCAGCGGTTCCTCAGCGGTTTCTTTTGCGCGTCAGCAGATCGGCGAGACCCATGATGCCGTTCGGCAGCAGCAGCGGCACCAGCACGAAGATCAGGCCGAGAAAGAACAGCCAGTATTCGGGGAAGTTCGCCGTAAAGAAGCTCTTCGCGCCGTTCACCGCGAACGCGCCGATGATCGGGCCGATCAGTGTGCCGCGTCCGCCGACCGCCACCCAGATCGCCATTTCGATCGAGTTGCCCGGCGACATCTCGCCCGGATTGATGATGCCGACCTGCGGCACGTACAACGCGCCCGCGATGCCGCACAGCACCGCCGACACGGTCCATACGAACAGCTTGTACGCGAGCGGGCTGTAGCCGAGAAACATCAGCCGCGTTTCGCCGTCGCGCACCGCGGTCACGACACGGCCGAGCTTCGACGTGACGATTGCGCGCGCGCCGATGAACGCGGCGATCAGCACCGCGAACGTGATCAGCAGCAACACGGCGCGGGTGCCCTGATGCGTGATCGGAAAACCGCCGATGCGCTTGAAGTCGGTAAAGCCGTTATTGCCGCCAAAGCCCGTTTCGTTGCGATAGAACAGCAGCATCGCGGCGAAGGTCATCGCCTGCGTGATGATCGACAGATACACGCCCTTCACGCGCGAACGGAACGTGAAGAAGCCGAACACCCACGCGACCACGGCCGGCACCAGCACGACGAGCAGCAGCGCGTAGCCGAGATGCTGCGTGCCTTGCCAGTACCACGGCAACTGGTGCCAGTCGAGAAACACCATGAAGTCGGGCAGATCGCTGCCGTACTTGCCGTCGTGACCGATCGCGCGCATCAGGTACATACCGATCGCATAGCCGCCGAGCGCGAAGAACAACGCGTGACCCAGACTCAGGATGCCGCAGTAGCCCCACACCAGATCGAGCGCCAGCGCGGCGATCGCATAGCACATGAACTTGCCGGTCAGCGTCATCGCGTACGCGGACAAATGCAAGGCGCTCGTCTGCGGAATCACCAGCGCGGCGAACGGCACGCCGAGGCCGACCACGATGATCAACGCGATCAGCGCGAGCCACGCGCGACGCGACAGCAACGCGGGCCGCGGCGGCAGGCCGAGCGCAAAGCCGGTGTTGAACTCGCGCGCGGCGCCGGCACCCGCGCGCGACGACGCTGCGGAAGAGGGGTTCGCCGATGAAGTAGCCGATGCCATCTCATGCCTCCGCGCTGCGGCCCTTCAAGGCGAACATGCCCTGCGGACGCTTCTGGATGAACAGCACGATCAGCACGAGTACCGCGATCTTCGCGAGCACCGCGCCCCAGAACGGTTCAATCGCCTTGCTGACGAGCCCGAGGCCGAAGCCGCCGAGCACGGTGCCCGCAAGCTGGCCGACACCGCCTAGCACGACCGCCATGAAGGAATCGATGATGTAGCTCTGGCCGAGGTCGGGCCCGACATTGCCGATCTGCGACAGCGCGCAGCCGCCGAGCCCCGCGATACCCGCGCCGAATGCGAACGCATACGAATCGACGCGCGCGGTTTTTACGCCGACGCACGCCGCCATCCGGCGGTTCTGCGTGACCGCGCGCACGAACAGACCCAACCGAGTGCGCGTGAGCACGGCCCACGCGATCGCGACGACGATCAGCGAGAACGCGAGAATCGCGAGCCGGTTGTACGGCAGGATCAGGTTCGGCAGGACGGTGACGCCGCCGCTCATCCACGACGGATTGACGACCTGGACGTTCTGCGCGCCGAACAGCATGCGGGTCGCCTGAATCAGGATCAGGCTCACGCCGAAGGTGGTCAGCAGCGTTTCGAGCGGGCGGCCGTACAGATGCTTCAGTACGAGCCGCTCGAGCACGATGCCGATCAGCGCGGCCGCGACGAAGGAGGCCGGTATCGCGAAGAGCGGATACCAGTCGAACGCGTTGGGCGCGAAGCGCTGAACGAGGTTCTGCACGACGTAGGTCGCGTAGGCGCCGATCATCAGGAATTCGCCGTGGGCCATGTTGATCACGCCGATCAGTCCATACGTGATCGCCAGGCCGAGCGCGGCGAGCAGCAGCACGCTGCCGAGCGACAGCCCGGCGAACAGCGTGCCCGCGATCTGGCTGCGGCGCTGGATCGCATCGAGCTCGTCGATGCCGCTTTGCGCGGCCGCGCGCACGCGTTCGTCGGTTTCGACAAACGTGCCGTCGGCTTTCTTCGCGACTAGCGGGCGCAGCAACTCGTTCATTTCGAGGTCGTGGCGCGCGGCGACCAGTTGCACGGCTTCGAGACGCTTCGAAGGGTCCGGGTCGTGCAATGCGCTCATCGCCCACAGCGTGTCGAGACGCTTCTTCAGCGCGGGATCGGTTTCTTTGGCGCGCGCGGCGTCCACCAGCGGTTTGATCGATGGATCGGGGTTTTTCAGCAGCGCATCGATGGCGGCTGCGCGTGTCGCCTGGTCGGGCGACGCGAGTTGCAGACCCGACAGCGCGCCCGCTACTTTCGAGCGCAGCAGGTTGTTCAGTGTGATGGGTTGCCCGTCGTTCGCGGCGACCGGTTGGCCGGTGACGGCATCGCGGGTGGCGTCGCCGTCCTGCAGCAGTACCTCGCCTGAGTCGGTGGCGAGCGCGCTGTCGTCGGCGAGGGCCTTCAGCACCGCGAGCGACGCGGTATCGTGCGTGGCGATCAGTTTGTCGATCGCGGCGGACTTCGCCTCGAAGTCGTCGCCGGCGAGCGGCGCGACGTCGGCCTGGGTCAGCGCGAATGCGGCGCCCGGCGCGGCGGCGAGAAGGACCGCGAGCGGCAGCAGGAGCGCCGCGCCGCGTCGTCGTACGGAAGTCGGAAATGAAAACGCCATGATGGCCTTTTGCACTGGATTGAATCGATGAGCCGCTCGGGCGCGCGAGGGTGCCGCCGCCGCTTCAGCGGGGGGGCGCCGCGCGTGCGCTGCGCGTGCCGGTACGCAGGCCGCACGTCGCGGCACGCGGCTGCTGCGGCGAGACACGCGCGGTTCGCCGCGCGCCGCGATGCGACTCACGCCGACACGTCACGCAACGCGCGAGCGCCGCAGGAACGCCGGAATCGAGCTGACCACATCCGGCTTGCCCGCATTGCCGGCGATGAACGGGCTCCACGGTTGCGCGCGGATCGGCCCCTTGGTACGCCACACGACGTTGAACTGGCCATCCGCGCGTACCTCGCCGATCATCACCGGCTTGTGCAGATGGTGGTTGCCGTCCATCTCCAGCGTGAAGCCCGACGGTGCCGCGAAGGTCTGCCCGACCATCGCGACGCGCACCTTGTCGACGTCGGTGCTCTTTGCTTTCTCGACCGCCTGCTTCCACATATGGATGCCGACGAAGGTCGCCTCCATCGGATCGTTGGTCACGCGCTTCGTGCCACCCGGCAGGTTGTTGTCCTTGACCCACGTGGCCCATTGCTTCTTGAACTTCTCATTGGACGGGTTGCGCACCGACATGAAGTAGTTCCAGGCGGCAAGATTGCCGACGAGCGGCTTCGTATCGATGCCGCGCAGTTCCTCTTCGCCGACCGAGAACGCGACGACCGGCACATCCGATGCCTTCAGCCCCTGGTTGCCGAGTTCCTTGTAGAACGGCACGTTCGAATCGCCGTTCACGGTCGAGATCACCGCGGTCTTGCCGCCTTGCGAGAACGTCTTGATGTTGGCGACGATGGTCTGATAGTCGCTGTGACCGAAAGGCGTATAGACCTCCTGAATGTCGGCTTCCTGCACGCCCTTCGATTTGAGGAATGCGCGCAGGATCTTGTTGGTCGTGCGCGGATACACATAGTCGGTGCCGAGCAGGAAGAAGCGCTTCGCGCCGCCGCCTTCGGCGCTCATCAGGTATTCGGTCGCGGGAATCGCCTGCTGGTTAGGAGCTGCGCCCGTATAGAACACGTTGCGCGACATTTCCTCGCCTTCGTACTGCACCGGATAGAACAGCAGGCCGTTCAGTTCCTCGAACACCGGCAGCACCGACTTGCGCGACACCGAGGTCCAGCAGCCGAACACGACCGCGCATTTGTCCTGCGTGAGAAGCTGGCGCGCCTTCTCGGCGAACAGCGGCCAGTTCGACGCCGGGTCGACGACCACCGGCTGGATCTGACGGCCCATCACACCGCCGTTCTTGTTGATGTCGGCGATCGTCATCAACGCGGTGTCTTTCAGCGACGTCTCGGAGATCGCCATCGTGCCGGACAGCGAATGCAGGATGCCCACCTTGATCGGACCGCTATCGGACTGCGCGTGCGCGAACGGCACGCGGCCCGCGAGCGCGAGCGCGCCGGACATGGAGCCGTACTTCAACAGACTGCGACGTTTCATGTGCTTTCCCCTTGTCATTGATGGTCACTGTTTATGAGCGCCGATTTCAGCCAGCCTGGCTGAGCTCGCACGGCTTGCCGCTCGTCTACTGCAAGGCACATGCCATGTGATGCTTTCGACGCAATGCGCGTGCGATGCCTGTGGTGGCGCGGTTATGGGCGCGGGGGTGGCGACTCGGTCCATCGATGGCACGGCGCGAAACTGGTGCAGTCGCGCGCGGCGCGCCTCGTTCGGGTGCGCGTCGCGCCGCGACGAAGCGTGCTTTGACGCCAGTGAAGCGTCGCTGGCGCAGGGGGGGCGTCGGCGGTGCATCGGCGCCCCATGAGACGCCGCGCTTTTGTGCATGGCGTGGGCGCCGCCTCACACCGGAGCACCAGTGATACTGAATGCTGGTCAGGGAGACCGGACATGATCGAACGCGCCGCCGTCAGCCGACCCGATAAGTCCGCTTTCTGAATGCGCTTCACCGCGAACCGTCAGTTAGAGAGCACGCCGCGGCTGCTCGCGAGCGCGAAAGGGATGTACTACACCACGCGCGACGACCGCGCTGGACTATTCAGTTCAAAAATTTTTAGAAAGAGGTGTGTCACGCAATGACCTTAGTCTGGTCCTACCATTAAACACGACAAAACTTGCCGTTCGGGTAACGGGGAATTATTCCAGTTTGGCAAATCCCTTTTTCGAAATCCTTCCAAGGACTGGTAACCGCTCACATTCCAGTTGTGCCCACTTGCGTGCTCAACTTCCACAATCTTGAATCGACACTGCCGACCTCGATTTTTCAAGTGAAAGACAATGCGTCTTTGATCATCGCTGAAATTCTTTTCCAAGATTTCGTAGCGTGTCGGCTTACAGACGCTATACGTTGAATTCCATTCAATTGTGTTGGCTCGCACGTAGAGCGCACCGGAACACGCACGACCTGTTCCCTCAAAATCCCCTTTAAAACCGACTTCGGTGCCAATCGCTATGCTTGACATGCTGTAGAGAATGATGCACATCGCCGTCATTTTCACTGAGCACATAATGCAGCCTCCGCCTTGTGGATCAGGCTCAGCGCATAATCCAGCTTCTGGGGATAGAGGGAATCGCCGGAGTTGTAGTTTTTCGCGATGCTTGATGTCGTAATAATTTTCCAGCTAACAATGACTTTCTTCAGCGAAGCCTTCTGATATTTCAGTACTTGACCGGGTCTCAATAAATGGAAGGAAGGATTGAGTTTCTGTATCACTTCAATAGTGCTTCCATTTGTCTTGGCGATCTTGGCGATGCTGTCCCCTGACAGTACCCTGGCCTCGTAAATTGTGGCGTCTGCGTCCGGGACGTTTTTGATCGCATAATTTGCCGTCCGCATCAGTAAGTAGCCAATACCAGCAGCGATATTATGATAGGGATTCGTTATTGCACTACCAAAGGTGAGGCGATTCATCCACGTTGGGGGAATAATCAAATCTCCTCCTTCATTGCCAGCTAATAGCGCTCGCAATCCTGGATCGCCGGGATTACCTATTTGAATCGGATTCGATTCCCATTTGTTGCTTTCCGCACCGGTCTCCACCCAAATCATCGCCTTGATGAGCCGCCAATCCAACGGCCTGTACCCGGCAGTTCCCGACAAGTGCCGGTTGTACTGGTTCACGGTCATCTGGATTGCGCAATCGTAGAAGTTCCATTTAGCATTGCCCACAGCGCTATTGATACCCTCTTGCCATTTCTTATAGCCAGTCTTCTGTGGTGCTTGAACAGCCATATGACTCCTCCCTGGGGTTGAACTCAACATAGCGCCGGGATTCCGAAGCAATAGTGTCTAATAGACGACTCAGATACTGACAGCGACATACGTGTGTCGAACATCTATCCAAAGTCGCTGCCCGGATCGGCAGCGGTCAGATAATCGCCGTGCAACAAGTTGTCCGTATATGGGCGACGGCCCAAATTTCCCTTCCTTAGTGAGGGCGTGCAACAGCCGTCGCTCGGCGGGGTAGCCCCACAAGAACCGCCGGACCTTGCTCAGTGATGGGTTGAATGACGGGCCAATAAAACAGCAAAGACCCCGCAAGGCAAAGATCTTGCGGAGTCTTTGCCAGCATTTCCGGCGCAGCACAAAGAAAAACGGCGCAAGGATCATCAGCCCTTGCGCTGTTTCAACGTGCTGCCTTGGCAGTGAATCTCAGAAGGTCGGAACCGACGGACCGACCTGACGCGATCACACGTCTATCCCACCTTGAAGATTGAACACGTTGGCATGTCCGCGGGATTCGAGGAACATCGCCTCCTGCACCGTGCGCTGCTCGTGAGCCTGACTAGTCGCAGCTAATCTTCTTGACGACTCGACCCGGGCCATAAACAAGCTGGCATTCTTTATAGGAAGCGGGTAGTTGCCTTGCAAGCACGATGCCAGTGCCGTCATATCGACACCCGAGCCAGACCGGGATACCGCTTGATCTGGAGCGCCACCGGGCTATTCGGTCGCGGTCTGTCAAGGCTGTGTCGCTAGTAGGGACGATGCTTGCGTTCTTTTTAGGATCGTCATCGAAGAATGTTATCCCCTGCAAAAAGCGAGGTGACGTATCCAGCTGGGGAGTCCATTCTTGGGATATCGGTTGACTCAATGACTCATTGACTGAAATTGATGGCAAGCACGTCAATTCTGTTGCGCAAGCCTGATTCGCGAGAGCGGCGCCAAGTGACGCGATTACCGCTACCGCAAAGAGATTAGATTTCACCATTCGATCACCGAGAAAGCATTCGCATCGTTGCTCAAGCCACCGGAATGCGGGTGCCAATATATAGTTCGCTGGCGTACCTGATTCTGACTGTTCCACTGATCCATGACCTGAATACCACTAGCGTCCTGTCCGAGATAGATAGCAGCGTGCTTGCCGGTGCTTCCATGTTGCCGATACCGGCCGCTCACAAACGTGTCTCGTCGTGTCTTGAAAGCCTCGAAGGCTACGCGCGAAACTCCACCGTACATATGGGCATACTCCGAAAAGATATGGCTGAATAACGCGTCAGCAAAAAACAAAGACCCCGCAAGCCAAAACCTTGGCTTGCGGGGTCTTTGCCCCCATCCAGGCACAGTACAAAAGAAAAACGGCGCAAGGACCATCAGCCCTTGCGCCGTTTCAACGCGCTATCTTCGCGCCGAACCTCAATAAGTCGGAACCGACGGATCGACCTGACGCGACCACGCATCGATCCCACCTTGCAGATTGAACACATTGGTGTGTCCGCGCGATTCGAGGAACATCGCGACCTGCGCACTGCGCGCGCCGTGATGGCAAATGCAGACGATCTGCGCGTCGTCATCGAGTTCTTCGCTGCGCGCAGGAATCTCGCGCATCGGAATCGACACGACGCCGGCCATCGACGCGGTTTGCAGTTCCCACGGCTCGCGCACGTCGAGCAGCACGGGTGCGGGACGCGAGGTATCGGCGAGCCATTCGGCGAGTGCGGGAGCGGTCAGATTTTGCATCAGCGAGACATCCAGTTCGTGGGACGGTGGGCTTGCTCGCCGCCCGTCCAGATCAACAATACAACTCGAAGCGCAGCGAAAACCGCCGCTTAGAATCTGAACCGCGCCGGCTGCACTGCATTGGCGAGCGGCTCGACATAGGTTTCGAACACGTCGGAGATGCGGTATTGCTTCTCGTCGATGCGCGTGATGATTTGCGCCTTCATCACCGGCGCGCTGCCGACGAACGCCGCGAGACGGCCGCCGACCTTCAGCTGTTCGAGGATTTCCTGCGGCAGCACCGGCAGACCGCCCGACACGCAGATCACGTCATACGGCGCCGCGCCGCTCCAGCCGCGCGAAGCGTCGCCGGTCACGACTTCGACGTTCAGCACGCCGTTGGCGATCAGGTTGCTCTTTGCAAGCTCGGCCAGTTCCGGTTCGATGTCGACGCTCAGCACGTGTTGCGCGCGATGCGCGAGCAGCGCCGCCATGTAACCCGAACCCGCGCCGATTTCGAGCACGCTTTCGTGCTTCTTCACCGACAGCTCCTGCAGCACGCGCGCCTCGACGCGCGGCGCCAGCATGTGCTGGCCGGCCGGCAGCGGCACTTCGAAGTCGGCGAAAGCGAGGTCGCGGTAAGCGGCGGGGACGAAATTCTCACGTTTGACGATCGACAGCAGATTCAGCACGTCCTGGTCGAGCACTTCCCAGGGGCGGATCTGCTGTTCGATCATGTTGAAACGCGCTTGCTCGATGTTCATGGTGGATTCGGCGGTTTTGGTTTGGCGAGCGGGCGACGATTGCCGCTGACTTTTGTCCTGACCCGGCCACGGCGGATTGCCGACGGCCGCGGCCTCCGAAAGGCGTTCGCTTTGCAAGCCGCGTCAGGAGAACTGCGGGATTGTACCAAATGGCGGACTTGCGCCGGACGCTCGCGGGCAAGTGCCAGGCCGGCCCGCCCCCGTGTTAATCCCTAGCGATCCGGGCTTGCGATTCGCATCGCCATCGCCACAAAATGTAATCGATTACATTTTCGCTGCGAGGTCGTGTGTCCCGAACGCCGTCCCGATCGTCGCCGGCCGCGTCGTCCGGCGCGAGCAGTCAACCGCTACGTCAGACGCCGAGGCGCTCGCCGCGCACGGCCGATGAGCCGTCGATCGCCGGCGTGGCCGAGCAGGCGGGCGTGTCGGTCGCGACGGTGTCGCGCGTGCTGAACGGCCACGACAATGTGCGGCCCGCCACGCGCGACAAGGTGCTCGCGGCGATCGACGCAAGCGGCTACCGCGTCAACGAACTCGCGCGCAATCTGCGCACCGCCGAAAGCCGCCTGCTGCTGACGATGGTGCCGGACTTCGGCAATCCGTTTTACGCCGAGATCGTGCGCGGCATCGACAGCGTCGCGCGTCAGCACGGCTACTTCATGCTGCTATGTGACACCGGCGCGGACCCGGGCCGCGAGCGCAGCTACTTCGACATGCTGCGGCGTCGCCGCGCGGACGGCGCGATCTGCCTCGATCCGGCGACGATCCAGCAGGCGCTCGGCGAGGCGTCGCAGGCGCTGCCGTGGGTCGCGTGCTGCGAGTTCGATCCGGAGATGGGCGTGCCGTACGTCGGCATCGACAACTATCGCGCGGCCGGCGACGCGGTGCGCCATCTGCTCGCGCGCGGTCACCGGCGCATCGGCCTGATCAATTCCGACGTCGACTATCTGTATGCGCGCCAGCGTCAGCAAGGCTACCTCGACGCGTTGAGCGACGCGGGCATCGCGCCCGATCCGCGCTGGCGCATGAATCTGAACAGCCTCGATTACGAGGCGGGCGCGTCCGCCGCAGCCGGGTTGATGCAGCAGTCCGATGCGCCGAGCGCGATCTTCGCGGTGTCGGACACGCTCGCGATCGGCGTGATCCACGGCTTGCGCAGCGTCGGCAAGCGCGTGCCCGACGACGTCGCGGTGGCCGGCTTCGACGACATCTCGCTCGCTGCGCAGATCGATCCGCCGCTCACGACGATCGCGCAGCCGATGCGCGAACTCGGCGAGACCGCCGCGGGTCTGCTGCTGCAACGCCTCGCGAATCCGCAGGCCAACGTGCCGGGCGTGCTGCTGCCGCATCGTCTGGTGATTCGTGGGAGCGCGTGAACCATGAGCCTCGCGATCCGCTTCGACGACATCCGCAAGGACTTCGGCCCGGTGCGCGTGCTGCACGGCGTGAGCTTCGAGCTTGCACCTGGCCGCATCTACGGTCTGCTCGGCGAGAACGGCGCGGGCAAATCGACGCTGATGAAAATCCTCGCCGGTTATGAAGCGGCAACCTCGGGCAGCGTGCTGGTCGATGGTCACGCGCAGCGCTTCGCCGGTTCGCGCGACGCCGAGGCGCAGGGCATCGTGCTGATCCACCAGGAGTTCAATCTCGCCGAGCATCTGACGATCGCGCAGAACATGTACCTCGGCCACGAGAAGCGCCGCGGCTGGTTCGTCGACGATGCCGCGATGCGCAGCGACGCCGCGCGCTATCTCGCGCAGGTCGGGCTCGAGCGCGCGCCGGACACGAAAGTGCGCGAGCTGATCGTCGCGGAAAAACAGATGGTCGAGATCGCGAAGGCGCTGTCGCGCCGCGCGCGTCTGTTGATCATGGACGAGCCGACCGCGACGCTGACGCCCGCCGAAACCGAGCGGCTCTTTGCGCTGATGCTGAAGCTGAAGGCCGATGGCGTGACGATCGTCTACATCTCGCACAAGCTCGATGAAGTGGAGCGCATCACCGACGAGGTGATCGTGATGCGCGACGGCCGCTTCGTCGCGCGCGGTCAAACCTCGGGGCTCGCGCGTCAGCAGATGGCGAACCTGATGGTCGGACGCGACGTGTCCGACATGTTCCCCGACAAGCAGACGGTGGCCGCCGACACGCCGGTCGCATTGCGTGTGAGCGGCCTGACGGTGCCCGACTGGGTCGAGGATCTGAGCTTCGACGTGCGTGCGGGCGAAGTGCTCGGCTTCGCGGGCCTCGTCGGCGCGGGCCGCACCGAGGCGTTCGAGGCAATCATCGGCTTGCGCAAACGCACCGGCGGCACGATCGAAATCGCCGGCCGGGCAGTCGATCTGAAGAACCCGCGCGATGCAATGCGCCACGGTCTCACGTATCTGAGCGAGGACCGCAAGGGCAAAGGCCTTCATGTCAACATGAGCCTGCAGGACAACGTCACGCTGATGACGCTCGAACGCTACGCGCATCCGCTGCTCGATCTGAAAGCGGGGCGCGCGGCGTTGCAGAAGGCCGTTGGCGAATTCGGCATACGCACCGGCGACCTGTCGAGCCGCGCGCGCATGCTGTCGGGCGGCAACCAGCAGAAGCTCGCGCTCGCGAAGTTCCTGCAGCCCGACCCGAACGTGATCGTGCTCGACGAACCGACGCGCGGCGTCGACGTCGGCGCGAAACGCGACATCTACTTCCTGATTCATCGTCTCGCCGCGCAGGGCCGCGCGGTGATCGTCATTTCATCCGAACTGATCGAGCTGATCGGCTTGTGCCATCGCGTCGCCGTGATGCGCGCGGGACACCTGCAAGCGACGCTGACGCTCGAGCATCTGACCGAAGAGGAGTTGATCGCTCATGCGACCGGCACCCACTGAAGCCGTGCAATCACGGCGCGCGCTGCGCGTCGCGCAGCGGCTCTACACGCTCGGGCCGCTCGCCGGGCTGATCGTGCTGTGCATCGTCGGCACGCTGCTCAACCGCGACTTCGCGACGCTCGACAACCTGATGAACGTGCTCACGCGCACGTCGTTCATCGGCATCATCGCGGTCGGCATGACCTTCGTGATCATCTCGGGCGGCATCGATTTGTCGGTCGGCTCGATGGCCGCGTTGATCGCCGGAATCATGATCTGGCTGATGAACGGGCTCGCGGCCGGTGCTACCGGTCATGCGTTGCCGCCGTTGCTGATCGTGACGATCGGCATCGTCGCGGCGTTCGTGCTCGGCGCGCTGTTCGGCTGCGCGCATGGGCTGCTGATCACCAAAGGGCGCATCGAGCCGTTCATCGTCACACTCGGCACGCTGGGGATTTTCCGCGCGGTGCTGACATGGCTCGCCGATGGCGGCGCGCTGACGCTCAACGATTCTCTCTCCAATCTGTATGGTCCCGTCTATTACGCGAGCCTGTTCGGTGTACCGGTCCCGATCTGGGTGTTCCTCGTAGTCGCGGCGGGCGGCGCGCTGATCCTCAATCGCACCGCGTTCGGCCGGCACGTGCAGGCGATCGGTTCGAACGAGCAGGTCGCGCGTTACGCGGCGATTCGCGTCGATACGGTCAAGATCGTCACGTACGTGCTGCTCGGGATCTGCGTAGGCGTGGCTACCGTGCTCTACGTGCCGCGCCTCGGCTCCGCCACGCCGACCACCGGCCTGTTGTGGGAGCTTGAAGCGATCGCGTCGGTGGTGGTCGGCGGCACCGCGCTCAAGGGCGGCGAGGGACGCGTGATCGGCACCGTGATCGGCGCGATCCTGCTGTCGGTGATCGCGAACATCCTGAACCTGACCAGCATCATCAGCGTGTATCTGAACGCGGCGGTGCAGGGCGTGGTGATTATTTTCGTCGCGTTCGTGCAGCGCGGGCGGCGGTAGACGTGCGTTTCAAGCAGGTGTAGCAAGGCAGGCGCGGTAAACCAACGGCAGGTCCGAAAATTCGGGGCGAGCGAACGCCTCTTGATTGGAGACACACACCATGAAGCAAGTCATTCGAGCGATCGGCGCCGGCGTGCTGGCGTTGGGGATGCTGGGCACGAGCGGCGCGGCGCGCGCCGACGACAAGGTCACGCTGGGCGTCGCGATTCCGACGGCCGATCACGGCTTTACCGGCGGCATCGTCTGGTGGGCGAACAAGGCGAAGGAGGATCTGGAAAAGGCGCATTCCGATCTGAAAGTGATCGTGAAAACGGCGGCCAACGCGCCCGAGCAGGCGAACCAGTTGCAGGATCTGGTGACCGTCAACAAGATCAATGCGCTCGTGATCTTCCCGTACGAATCGGCGACGCTGACGCAACCGGTCGAGCAGGTGAAGCGCAAAGGCGTGTACGTGACGGTGGTCGATCGCGGTCTGACCAACACGAGCGCGCAGGATGCCTACGTGGCCGGCGACAACACCGCGTTCGGCAAGATTCCCGCCGAGTATCTGGCGAAGGCGCTCGACGGCAAGGGCAACGTCGTCGCGCTGCGCGGCATTCCGACCACGCTCGACAACGAACGCTGGACCGCCTTCACCGGCGTGCTGAAGAACTACCCGGACATCAAGATTCTCGACGCGAAGTACGCGAACTGGAATCGCGACGACGCGTTCAAGGTGATGCAGGACTACCTGACGCGCTTCAAGCACATCGACGCCGTGTGGGCCGCCGACGACGACATGGCGGTCGGCGTGCTGAAGGCGATCGATCAGGCCAAGCGCAACGATATCAAGATCGTGTTCGGCGGCGCGGGCTCGAAGGGCATGGTGAAAAACGTGATGGACGGCGCGCCGATGATCAAGGCCGACGTGTCGTACTCGCCGAAATTCATCTACGACGCGATCAAGCTGACGGCCGAAGCTCGGCTGAAGGGCGACAAGCTGCCGCCCACGACGATCATTCCGTCGGTGCTGATCACGAAGGAAAACGCCCAGCAGTTCTATTTCCCCGACTCGCCGTTCTGAGCGGCGCTCTGAGCATCGTCCAACGCGCGCGGGTGCGGCCCGCGCGCAACGTTCGAGGAACCGTAAAGATGAAAACCATCAAAGGGCCGGCGATTTTTCTCGCGCAGTTCATGGGCGACGACGTGCCGTTCGACAACCTCGCGCATCTCGCCGATTGGGCCGCGGGTCTCGGCTTCAAGGGCATCCAGGTGCCGTGCGACCCGCGCCTGATCGATCTCGAGAAAGCGGCCGCGAGCGACGCGTACTGCGACGAACTGCGCGAGACCGTCGACAACGCGGGCGTCGCGATCACCGAACTATCGACGCATCTGCAGGGCCAACTGGTCGCCGTGCATCCGGCTTACGACACGCTGTTCGACGGCTTCGCCGCGCCGCACGTGCGCGGCAAGCCGGCGGCGCGCACCGAGTGGGCGATCGCGCAGATGAAGCTCGCGGCGCAGGCGTCGCGTCGCTTGGGCCTGAGCACGCATGTGTCGTTTTCGGGGGCGCTCGCGTGGCCGTATATCTACCCTTGGCCGCAGCGGCCGGCCGGTCTCGTCGAAACTGCGTTCGACGAACTCGCGCGCCGCTGGACGCCGATTCTCGATGCGTTCGACGCGGCCGGCGTCGACGTCTGCTACGAACTGCATCCGGGCGAAGACCTGCACGACGGCGTGACGTTCGAGCGCTTTCTCGCGGCGGTCAAACAGCATTCGCGCGCGAACATCCTCTACGACCCGAGTCATTTCGTGCTGCAGCAACTCGACTATCTCGCGTTCATCGATATCTATCACGAGCGCATCAAGGCGTTTCATGTGAAGGACGCGGAGTTCCGTCCCACCGGCAAGCAGGGCGTGTACGGCGGGTATAGCGGCTGGGTCGAACGCGCGGGGCGCTTTCGTTCGCTCGGCGATGGGCAGATCGATTTCGGCGCGATCTTCTCGAAGATGGCGCAGTTCGATTTTCCGGGCTGGGCCGTGCTCGAATGGGAATGCGCGTTGAAGCATCCGCACGACGGCGCGCGCGAAGGCGCGGAGTTCATTCGTCGGCACATCATCCGCGTGGCCGAGCGTGCATTCGATGACTTCGCGGGCAGCGGTGTCGATATCGCGCAGTTGAAGAGCGTGCTGGGCATCTGACATGGGAGCGCAAACGATGCAGCGAAGAAGGCTCAGGCTGGGCATGGTCGGCGGCGGGCAGGGCGCGTTCATCGGCGCGGTGCACCGGATCGTCGCGCGGCTCGACGATCGCTTCGAACTGGTGGCGGGCGCTTTGTCGTCCGATCCTGAGCGCGCGCGGGCGAGCGCCGTCGAAGCGGGCATCGCGCGAAGCTACGCGGACTGGCGCGAGATGGCGCGCGCCGAGGCCGCGCGCGACGACGGCATCGACGCGGTCGCGATCGTCACGCCCAATCATCTGCACGCGCCGGTCGCGACGGCATTTCTCGAAGCGGGCATCCACGTGATCTGCGACAAGCCGCTCGCGGTTTCGCTCGCCGAAGGCGAAGCGCTCGCGAAGCTCGCGCAGTCAACCAAGCGGCTGTTTGCGGTGACCCATACCTATTCGGGTTACCCGCTGGTGCGGCATGCGCGCGAGCTGGTCGAAGGTGGCGAGCTGGGCGAGATACGCGTCGTGCAGGTCGAATACGCGCAGGACTGGCTCGCCGAGCCGCTCGAAACGGGCGGCGCGAACAAGCAGGCGGGCTGGCGTACCGATCCGGCGTTGGCGGGGCCGGCCGGATGCCTCGGCGATATCGGCACGCACGCGTATCAGCTGGCCGCCTTCGTGACGGGGATGATGCCGCGCGCGCTGTCGGCTGAGCTGCACACGTTCGTGCCGGGCCGTCGTATCGACGATCACGTGCAGGCGATGCTGCGCTATGCGAACGGCGCGCGCGGCATGTTGTGGGCGAGCCAGGTGGCGAGCGGCGCGGAGAACGCGCTGCGCTTGCGCGTGTATGGCACGAAGGCGGGGCTCGCGTTCGATCAGGAGGAGCCGAACGCGTTGTGGTTCACGCCGCTAGGCGGCGCTGCCGAGCGATTGACACGCGCGCGTGTGAAAAGTGCGGTTGCCGCGCATGCGACGCGCGTGCCGGCCGGGCATCCGGAAGGCTATCTGGAAGCGTTCGCGCAGTTGTACAAAGATGCGGCGTTGCAGATCGATGCACTGAACGAAGGCCGCGCACCGCCGGCGGAAAGCCTGTTGTTGACGACGGTCGATGATGGCGTCGACGGATTGCGGTTTATCGAGGCGGTGCTGAAAAGCAGTGCGGCGGACGGACGGTGGGTGGAGATCGAAGGGGCGTAAAGCATCGCAACGAAGCGCCAGGTCGGCTATGCCGGAGCGTCAACCGCCCTTGCTTTTCTTGATCTGCGCTTCGAACGCGATATCGAGCTTGCTGGCCTTGCGCGGTTTCTGCGGGCCGTAGGCGTCGACGAACTTGACGAAGTCGTCGAGCGTCAGCGGGTCGGATACCTTCTGGTCGACTCCGGTCGATTTGTCCACGAGATAGAACAGGCCGCCGGACAGGCTGATCGCGGCGAAGCGCGGGTTGCCGGTGCGCGTTTTCAGGCGCTCGACGGCGTGGATGGCTCGGGTGGTGCGCATGATGGGGACTGCGGCTGCTGATTGACGAGAGCGTTACTTTAACAAGTTTGCTGGCGGTGTGCGGATGGCGCCAACGGACGAAAACACGCGATGAACCTCGACCCGCTCAGCCCCGAGCTACCGCGTCTCACGCAGATGTCCGCAACGGAGGCATTGCATGCAGGCATTCGTCGATCATCCTGGCACGCTGTTCGTGGTACTGCTGGTCGCGTTCGTCGGCGCGATCACTTTTGGCGCATTGGCGCTGCGACGCGTTTTCGCATTGAAGAGCGAGGAGCGCGAAGATTTCACGATCGTGGAGACGTCGACGTTGACGTTGCTC
The DNA here is from genome assembly GCF_040965775.1 of Paraburkholderia sp. BR10954. NCBI lineage: Bacteria > Pseudomonadati > Pseudomonadota > Betaproteobacteria > Burkholderiales > Burkholderiaceae > Paraburkholderia > Paraburkholderia sp. BR10954. Next base: position 30,602 of record NZ_JBFRCK010000032.1, on the reverse strand, counting down.
GCGCTGCTGATCGGCTTCAATCTGTCGATGGCGGTCAATCGCTACGACCAGCGCAAGAACCTGGAGGAAAACGAAGCGAACGCGATCGGAACCGAGTACGCCCGGGCCGATGTGGTCGCGCCGCCCATCGGCGCGCAGATCAAGGCTGAATTGACGCATTACGCGCAATTGAGACTCACCCATTTTCAAACCCGGGATGCGCAGGAAATCGTTCGCATCGAGGCAGACACAGCGAAGTCTCAGGCCGTACTTTGGCGCCTCGCGGCACAGGTCGCGAGGGACCAGCCGACGCCGATCGGCGCCGTCGTGATGACCGGCATGAACGACGTCCTCAATTCGCAGGACTATTCCCAGGCGGCGTTGTTGAACCGGATTCCGCTGGGCGCGTGGACGCTGATGATCCTGATCGGACTATTTGCGTGCGTCGTGCAGGGTTATGGAGCGAGAGGCAGCGTCCGACGAGGCATCCTGATTATCGTGCTGCCCGTTACGGTTGCTCTGTCGCTGACGCTGATCGCGGACATCGACAGTCCGCGAGGCGGGATCATTCATATCGAGCCGCAAAACCTCGCGCGGCTGCTGAGATCGCTGGGGCAATGACGTCGCTCGGGCTTACTCGCTCAATTCGCGATGCAACGCCCGATACTCCTGCGCGAGCTTATGCCCCGGATCGAGATGAATGACGGGCGTCGCCAACTGATGCGACTCACGGATCTTCACCGACGATGACAAGCGCGACCCCAGCACCGGCAGGCCTTCGCCGATCAGTTCGTCGACGAGCTTCTGCGGCAGGCTCGCGCGCGGCTGGAACTGGTTGATGACGATGCCTTCCACCTGCAGTGCGTCGTTGTGATCCTGCTGGATCTCCTTGACGTTTTCGAGCAGCGTGTAGAGCGCGCGACGCGAGAAGTCGTCGCAGTCGAACGGAATCAGACAACGCTCGACGGCGATCAGCGCCGAGCGCGTGTAGAAGTTCAGCGCGGGCGGCGTGTCGATGTAAATCGCGTCGTACATCGCGAGTTCGTTCAGCGCGTCGCGCAGCTTGTAGATCTTGTAGCGCGATTCGAGCTTGCCGTGCAGCGTGTCGAGATCGGGATGGGCGGGCATCACGTCCAGATTCTCGAAGCGCGTCGGATGGATGTACGAGGTCGCTTCCACGGGCTTGAAGCTGAAGCCGAGCGCGGTTTCGAAGAAGCCTGCGACAGTGGGGTGGACTTCGCTCGCCTGTGGACCGAGCAGATACTGGGTCGAATTCGCCTGGGCATCGAGGTCGATCACCAGCGTGCGCAGCCCTTCGCTCGCGCTGATGGCCGCCAGGTTGCAGACGATGGTCGATTTGCCCACGCCACCTTTCTGATTGAATACAACGCGCCGCATGATCTCCCCTTGAACGGAAGCGGTTACAAAGGGCCCAGCATACCTGAGTCGCGTGACGGCGAATGTTTCGATGGGTTGTTCGTGACCGTTCGACGCTTTACCGCGCGGCCGCATCCACGAGGGCGGCCACACCGCTCACCGGCTTCATCAAGTCGTCCGGCAGACCATGACGTTCGCGAAGATAGGCCGTCGAGTTGAAGGATAGCCACGCGCGGCCGTCCGCGTCTTCCCACACGAGCACCTTCAGGGGAAGATCGAGCGCGGCGGTCGGCGCGAGTTGCATCAACGGTGTGCCGGCTTTGGGATTGCCGAAGATCAGGAGCTGGCTGAACGGCATCGTCAGTCCCGCGCGCTCAGCGTCGCCGCTGAAATCGATGCACGCGAAAACGGTCAGCCCGCGCTCCAGAATGATGGTTTGCAGACGCTCGGCCGTCGCGCTGCCCGCGTGGGCGCTTGGAACGGTGACGATGCCAGTGCTGGCGTTCTCTGCGATCGAAGCGGTGGCCATCTTGCCTCCCGTAGTTCTACCGAAAGGCGGAGCGTCATCGACGCCCCGCTGACGGATTACTGGCTCAGATAAACGAACTTGCCATTCTTGATGGTACCCATCACGCTCGCGCGCTGATCGAGACCGACGTGATCTTTCGGGCTCGTATTGACGACCCCGTTCGGCACCACCAGCTCATGCGCGTGCTCGAGTTCGTCGCGCAGCGCGACGCGAAACGCCGGCGTGCCCGGCTGCGCGGTCTTCAACGCGCGCGCGACGGCGTCCTGCAGGCGCGGGTACACGCCGGCCGCGTCGCCCGCGAACTGCGTGACGCTGCCGGGGCCGTACTTCGCTTCGTACGCGTCGACGAACGCGAGCGCCGCCTTCTTCGACGGATGATCGGCCGGCAGCGTGCGCGCAACGACGACCGGCTGCGTCGGGAACAGCGTGCCTTCCACGTCTTTACCGCCGAGCTTGATGAACTCCGGCGTCGCGATGCCATGCGTCTGATAAATCGGCCCCTTGTAGCCGCGCTCGATCAGCGTGCGCTGCGGCAGCACCGTCGGCGTGCCCGCGCCGGCGATCAGGATCGCGTCGGGCTTCGCGGCCATCAGCTTCAGGATCTGGCCGGTCACGCTCGCGTCGGTGCGGTTGTAGCGCTCGGTCGCGACCAGCTGGATGTGCCGCAGCGCCGCGAACTTGCTGAACTCGTTGAGCCAGCTTTCACCGTAGCCGTCCGCGAAACCGATGAAGCCGACCGTTTTCACGTTGTGATTCGACATGTAGCGCGTCATCACGTCGGCCATCGCGCTGTCGGTCTGCGCCATCTTATACGCCCAAACCTTCTTGCCTTCCTGCGGTTCGACGACGCTCGCCGAGCCGATCAGCGTGATCATCGGCGTCTGGCTGTCGGCGACCGGATCGAGCGCGGCCATCGCGGCCGGCGTGATGTTCGGGCCGACGACTACATCGACGTGGTCCTCGTTGATCAGCTTGCGAATGTTGCGCACCGCGTTGCCGGGGTCGGATGCGTCGTCGAGGAAGATGTAGTCGGCTTTCTGGCCAGCGATCGTCTGCGGCCACATCAGCATCGCGTTCTTGCTGGTGATGCCGATCACGGCGGCCGGCCCGGTGTTCGACAGATCGATGCCGACTTTCAGGTCGGCGTGCGCCGCGCCGGCGACGAGCAGCGCCGCGGCCGCGAGGCCGCGCAGGATGTTGCGTACTTTATTGTTGTGCAACTTCATCAGAAGTGTCTCCGTAGCGAGAGAGCGGTATGGAAGCGGTATGAAAGCGGTTCAAAGCTCATAGGTTTCGTGTTCGCCCTTCAGCGCCTGCTCGATCAGCTTGCGGTTCAGGCTCGGCGACAGCAGCTCGACGAGCGTGTACACGTAGCTGCGCAGATACGCGCCCTGTTTCAGCGCGACGCGCGTCACGTTGCTGCCGAACAGATGGCCGACCGGCATCGCGCGCAAATGGCGGTCGCGCTCGCCGTTGAACGCGATGTCGGCCATGATGCCGACGCCGAGGCCCAGCTCGACGTAGGTCTTGATCACGTCGGCGTCGATCGCCTCGAGCACGATGTCCGGATGCAGCCCGCGCAGGCGGAACGCCTCGTTGATCTTGGTGCGGCCGGCGAACGCGTTGTCGTACGTAATCAACGGGTACTGGGTCAGGTCGTCGAGCGACAGCAGCTTGCGCTCGAGCAGCGGATGGTCGGGCTGCATCACCGCGACGTGGTGCCACTGGAAGCAGGGCAGCGACACCAGATCCTTGTAGTTCGAGATCGCCTCGGTCGCGATCGCGAGGTCGGCCTGGTCGTGCAGCACCATTTCGGCGACCTGGGTCGGGCTGCCTTGCAGAATCGAAAGGTGGACCTTCGGGAAGCGCTTCTTGAACTCGGCGATCGCCGCCGGCAGCGAGTAGCGCGCCTGCGTGTGGGTCGCGGCGATCGTCAGGTTGCCCTGATCCTGCGCCGCGTAGTCCTTGCCGACCCGCTTCAGGCTTTCCACTTCCTGCAGGATTTTTTCGATCGATTGCAATATGATGCGGCCCGGCTCGGTCAGCGAACGCACGCGCTTGCCGTGGCGGGTGAAGATTTCGACGCCGAGTTCGTCCTCCAGCTCGATGATCGCCTTCGAGACCCCGGGCTGGCTCGTAAACAGCGCCTTGGCCGCTTCGGTGAGGTTGAAGTTCTGCCGCACAGCCTCGCGGACGAAGCGGAATTGGTGCAGGTTCATATATAACCTCGCCGCATATAAACAGAATTTTTTAGTCGTTTGAAATATAAGGCGAGTTTATTACGATCTGTCCATCTTTTTCAATATGGATATCTGTTTTTGTTATAAGCAAATGAGCGATGGGTCTAAACGCTTGCTTGCGACAGCTGACAAACACGGATATTCGAGCCGCGGCGGAAACCGGACCGCTGCGAGTCACGCGAAGTTTCGAATAATTGGGGTCCCCGAATGTACCAATACGATCAGTACGACCAGACCATCGTCGATGAACGGGTCGCGCAGTACGCCGATCAGGTTCGCCGCCGCTTGTCGGGCGAATTGAGCGAAGAGGAGTTCCGTCCGCTGCGTCTGCAAAACGGCCTGTACTACCAGCGTCACGCGTACATGCACCGCATCGCGATCCCGTACGGCAATCTGCGCAGCGACCAGATGCGCGTGCTCGCGCAGATCGCGCGTGAACACGACCGCGGCTACGGCCATTTCTCCACGCGCTCGAACATCCAGTACAACTGGATCAAGCTCGAAGAAACGCCGGAAATCCTGCGCAAGCTCGCCGCCGTGCAGATGCACGGCATCCAGACCTCGGGCAACTGCATTCGTAACATCACCGCCGATCAATTCGCCGGCGTCGCACCCGACGAAGTCGTCGATCCGCGTCCGTGGGCCGAAATCCTGCGTCAATGGTCGACGTTCCACCCCGAATTCGCGTGGCTGCCGCGTAAGTTCAAGATTGCCGTGTCGGGTTCGAAGGAAGACCGCGCGGCCGTGCAGATCCACGACATGGGCGTGTATCTGAAGAAGAACGCGCAAGGCGAACTGGTGGTCGACATTCTGGCGGGCGGGGGTCTCGGCCGTACGCCGATCGTCGGCGCGATCATCCGCCGCGATCTGCCGTGGCAGCATCTGCTGACCTACAGTGAAGCCGTGCTGCGTGTGTACAACCGCTACGGCCGCCGCGACAACATGTACAAGGCGCGGATCAAGATTCTGGTGAAGGCGCTGTCGCCGGAGAAGTTCTCCGCGCAGGTCGAGGAAGAGTGGCAGCACCTGAAGGACGGCCCGTCGACGCTGACGCAGGCCGAAGTGGATCGCGTGTCGCAGTACTTCGCGCCGCCCGTTTACGACAAGCTGCCGGATACCGATGCGTCGTTCGAAAAGCATCTGCTGGAAAACCGCGCGTTCGCACGCTGGGTCGAGCGTAACGTGCGTCCGCACAAGGTCGCGGGCTACGCCTCGGTCACGTTGTCGCTGAAGCCGGCCACGGTCGCGCCGGGCGACGCGACCGACGCGCAGATGGAAGCGGTCGCCGACTGGGCCGACGAATACTCGTTCGGCCAGATCCGCGTGTCGCACGAACAGAACCTGATTCTCGCCGACGTGAAGAAGCGCGACCTGTTCGCGCTGTGGGAAAAGGCCAAGGCGCAGGGTTTCGCGACGCCGAACATCGGCTTGTTGACCGACATCATCTCGTGCCCGGGCGGTGACTTCTGCTCGCTCGCGAATGCGAAGTCGATCCCGATCGCGCTCGCGATCCAGGAACGCTTCAACGATCTCGACTACGTGTACGACCTCGGCGACGTGTCGCTGAACATCTCGGGCTGCATCAACGCTTGCGGTCACCATCACGTCGGCAACATCGGCATTCTGGGCGTAGACAAGGACGGCTCCGAGTGGTACCAGGTGACGCTCGGCGGCGAGCAGGGCACGGGCGCGATCGGCGCTCACCTTGGCCGCGTGATCGGCCCGTCGTTCTCGGCCGAGGAAATGCCCGACGTGATGACGAAGGTGATCGATACGTTCGTGGACAACCGCCAGGAAGGCGAGCGTTTCATCGATACGTACACCCGCATCGGCATCACGCCGTTCAAGGAGCGCGTGTACGCCGCGCGTCAACCGGCTCACGCGTAACCGCGAAAAGGATACTGAACAGATGGCTTCTATCATCAAGAACCGCGACATCGTCAACGACGACTGGAGCGTCGTGCGTGCCACGGAAGACGGCGTTTTGCCGGCGGTGAGCGAACTGCCGCCCGGCAAGGTCATCGTGCCGCTGGTGCTGTGGCAGGCCGAGCGTGAAGCGCTGCTCGCCGCGCGCGGCGCCACCGAAATCGGCGTGTGGCTCGCGCCGGATAGCGAACCGGCGGACCTCGCCGGCGACTTCGACAAACTCGCTGTGATCGCCGTGGACTTCCCGGTGTTCCGCGACGGCCGCGGCTACAGCATCGGCCGTCTGCTGCGCGAGCGCTATGGCTACAAGGGCGAACTGCGCGCGATCGGCGACGTGCTGCGCGACCAGGTCAGGCTGATGTTCCGCTGCGGCTTCGACGCGTTCGCGGTGCGCGCGGACAAGGACATCAACGACGCGCTGAAGGCGTTCGACGACTTCACCGTGCAGTACCAGGGCGCCGTCGATGACCCGTCGCCGCTGTTCCGCCGCCGTGCCGCACAGGCTGGCGTCGACAAGGTGCCGGCATGAACACCGCCCAATCGTTGAGCCCGGAGCTGGCAGCGAAGGTCGAGAGACTCGACGCGCTGCTCGACTCGATCGCCGCGCGGCACGCGAACGTGAAGCTCGCGAGCAGCCTCGCCGCCGAAGACATGCTGCTCACGCACGCGATCCTGTCGCGCGGCGTGAAGATCGGCATCTTCTCGCTGAACACGGGCCGTCTGCATGCGGAAACGCTCGGCATGCTGGACCGCGTGAAAGAGCGCTACGGTTACGACATCGAGCAGTTTCATCCGCAGGCGGCGGCGATCGAGCAGTACGTGGGCGAACACGGCCTGAACGCGTTTTACGAAAGCGTCGAGCTGCGCAAGCGCTGCTGCGAGATCCGCAAGGTCGAGCCGCTCAATCGCGCGCTCGCCGACGTCAGCGCCTGGGTGACCGGGCAGCGCCGCGAGCAGTCGGTCACGCGTGCCGAGCTGCACGAGGAAGAGCACGACGGCGCACGCAACATCGCCAAGTTCAACCCGCTCGCGGACTGGACCGAAGCCGAAGTCTGGGATTATCTTAAGGCGTTCGATGTGCCGGTCAATCCGCTGCATGCGCGCGGTTATCCGAGCATCGGCTGCGAGCCGTGTACGCGTGCGATCCGCCCCGGCGAAGACAGCCGGGCGGGGCGCTGGTGGTGGGAGTCGCGCGATACGAAGGAATGCGGCTTGCATATCACGGCGATTACCCCGATTGCGGTCGAGCGCAACGAAAACGCGCCGGCCTGAATGCCGCGCACGAGCTTGCGGTCGACCGCCGCCGAAACCGATCTGAATACTTCCGCCCGCACGCATGCGCTTGCCGGGCGAATCAACGAAGGACCCGCTATGAGCACCACGCTCGATTCCACTGTCAACGCTCCGCTTGCCAACACGGTCAACCGGATGGATCACCTCGATTGGCTCGAAGCCGAGTCGATTCATATCCTGCGCGAACTGGTCGCCGAATGCAGCAAGCCGGCGCTGCTGTTTTCGGGCGGCAAGGATTCCGTCGTGGTGCTCGCGCTTGCACTGAAGGCGTTCGGCCTCGGCGCGAACCGCAAGACGCAGCTGCCGTTCCCGCTCGTGCATATCGACACCGGTCACAACTACGACGAAGTGATCGACTTCCGCGATCGTCGCGCGCAAGAAATCGGCGCGCAACTGGTGGTCGGTCATGTCGAAGATTCGATCAAGCGCGGCACCGTGCGTCTGCGTCGCGAAACGGATTCGCGCAATGCCGCGCAAGCGGTCACACTGCTCGAAACGATCGAGCAATACGGCTATACCGCGATGATCGGCGGCGCGCGCCGCGACGAAGAAAAGGCCCGCGCGAAGGAGCGCATCTTCTCGTTCCGCGACGAATTCGGCCAGTGGGACCCGAAGGCGCAGCGCCCGGAACTTTGGAGCCTGTACAACGCGCGTCTGCACAACGGCGAACATATGCGCGTGTTCCCGATCTCGAACTGGACCGAGCTCGACGTGTGGCAGTACATCGCGCGTGAGCAGCTCGAACTGCCGTCGATCTACTACGCGCATCAGCGCGAGATCGTGCGCCGCAACGGGCTGCTGGTGCCGGTCACGCCGCTCACGCCGATGCGCGAAGGCGAGACGAGCGAACAGGCACTGGTGCGTTTCCGCACGGTGGGCGACATCAGCTGCACGTGCCCGGTCGAAAGCGACGCGGACGACATCGAGAAGATCATCGCCGAGACCGCCGTTACCGAGATCACGGAACGCGGCGCGACGCGGATGGACGATCAGGTCTCTGAAGCTGCGATGGAACAACGCAAGAAGCAAGGCTATTTCTAAGCACACGACGAGGGCAATGCAATCATGAGCAGTATTCATCAACCAGAAGACCTCGGCGTGCTGCGTTTCATCACCGCGGGCAGCGTCGACGATGGCAAGAGCACGCTGATCGGTCGCCTGCTGTACGACAGCAAGGCGGTATTGAGCGATCAATTGTCGGCACTGTCGCGCGCGAAGAACAAGCGCACCGTCGGCGACGAAATCGATCTGTCGCTGCTGACCGACGGCCTCGAAGCCGAGCGCGAGCAGGGCATCACGATCGACGTCGCGTACCGCTACTTCGCGACCGCCAAGCGCAAATTCATCATCGCCGATACGCCGGGCCACGAGCAGTACACGCGCAACATGGTGACGGGCGCGTCGACCGCGCATGCGGCGATCATCCTCGTCGACGCGACGCGCGTGACGTTCGAAAACGGCGTCGCGCAACTGCTGCCGCAAACCAAGCGTCATAGCGCGATCGTCAAGCTGCTCGGTTTGCAGCACGCGATCGTCGCGATCAACAAGATGGACCTCGTCGACTACAGCGAAGCGCGCTTCAACGAGATCCGCGACGCGTATGTCGAACTCGCGCGCCACCTCGGACTGCAGGACGTGCGCTTCGTGCCGGTGTCGGCGCTCAAGGGCGACAACATCGTCACCGCGAGCGAGCGCATGCCGTGGTACGCGGGCCAGCCGCTGCTCGACGTGCTCGAAGCGCTGCCGGTCGAAACCGCGAGCGGTGAGGCGCTGCGCTTCCCGGTGCAGTGGGTCGCGCGTCAGGACGGCAGCCAGGCCGACGATTTCCGCGGCTACATGGGCCGCGTCGAATCGGGCGAAGTGAAGCTCGGCGACCCGATCGTCGTGCTGCCGGCCAATCGCGAAGCGACGGTGGCCGAGATCATCGCGCCGGTGGTCGGCGGCACCGCGCAGGTGGACCGCGCGTTCGCCGGTCAGACCGTGACGATCCGTCTCGCCGAAGACGTCGACGTGTCGCGCGGCGACACCTTCGTGCTGCGCGCAGCGGCGCCGGAACCGGCGAAGAAGCTCGAAGCGGACCTGTGCTGGTTCGACGACACGCCGCTGTCGACGCAGCGCAAGTATCTGCTGAAGCAGACCACCAATACGGTATTTGCGAAGATCGGTGCGATCAAGGAAGTGCTCGACGTGCATACGCTGTCGCAGGCGACCGATCGCAAGGAACTGGCGATGAACGACATCGGTCGTGTCGCGCTGACCTTGCAGAAGCCGCTCGTATGCGACGCGTACGACGCGCATCAGGGCACGGGCGCGTTCGTGCTGATCGACGAAGCGACGAACCATACCGTCGCGGCCGGCATGATCCGGGCGTTTTCCGCCTGAGCTCAGCATAGGCCGGTAGGCGACGGCAGGGCGACGCAGGCGGCGCAACGCGCCGCGTGCGCTCCAACGAACAGGTTGAGGTCAATGGGTAAGGTTTATCTGATCGGTGCGGGACCCGGTGCCGCGGACTTGGTTACGGTACGCGGCGCGCGGCTGCTCGGCGCCGCCGACGTGGTGCTGCACGACGCGCTGGTCGCGCCCGCGATGCTCGACTACGCGCCCGCGCGCGCGAAGCGCATTGCGGTCGGCAAGCGCTGCGGCCAGCTATCGACGGCCCAGCAGTTCATCAACAAGCAGATCGTCGATGCGGCTTTGGAGCACGACGTGGTCGTGCGTCTGAAGGGCGGCGATCCGATGCTGTTCGGCCGCGCCGACGAAGAGATGCGCGCGCTCGAAGCCGCGGGCATCGAGTATGAAGTGGTGCCGGGCATCACCGCCGCACTGGCAAGCGCGGCCACGCTGAAGCGTTCGCTGACGTTGCGCGGCGTGTCGCGCAGCGTCGCGCTGGCAACCTTTAGCCGCGCGCCCGGTTCCGACGAGATCCGCGAGCAGGTCAACGCCGATTCGCTGGTGTTCTACATGGGCCGCGACAGCGGCGTCGAGATCGCACAGCAACTGATCGACGCCGGCAAGCCCGCGACGACGCCCGTGGCGATCGTCGAGGCGTGCAGCACGCCGCGCGAACGCATGCTGACGCTGACACTCGAAAATCTGGCGGCGGGCGAAGCGCAGCGCTGGGTCGATGCGTCGCAGCCGAGTCTGTTGATGATCGGCGAGGCGTTCGCGGCGCGGCAGACCGAGGCGAAGCGCTCGTCGAACGGGATGCTGGTCGCGGCCTGAATGTCCCCGGCAGGACCGGCCTGAAAGAGCGGCGAATCTGGACAACTAGAACGAAAAAATCAGAGCTGCCGCAAGCAATACTGCGCGAGCGCATCGAGCACCGAATCATCCTCACCGACCGCCACCGCGCAGCGAATCTCGACACCGGGATGCGCGGCGCGGCATTGATCGACGAGCGCGGGCAAATCCGTGCGGACATGTCCGCCTTGGCCGAAGAACACCGGGACCACGGTGATCGCAGCGCAGCCTTGCGTGACGAGGTGCGCGACGGCCGCGGGCAGGTCGGGTTCCATCAGCTCCAGAAAGGCGAGCGTAACCGCCTGCGCTTCGCCCGTTGCCGCGCGCGCGGCGCGCAGCTTGTCGGCGAGTCGCTCGAACGGCTCGCGCCAGCGCGCATCGCGCGCGCCGTGGCCAAACAGAATCAGTCCGTGCATAGCCATCGCATCAGCTCCTGACGATGCCCGTCAACGCCCTCTGGCGTTGTGAGTTAGTGCCGGTCGACCCACTTCAACCCGACGAGCCCGAGCACCAGGTAGATGAGCCCCGGCGTCGCCGCAGTCAATGGCGCGGGCCACGTATTGAGCGTGCCGATGTGCGAGAACAGCGTGTTGAACAACTGGAAGCTCATGCCGAGCATGATGCCGCCGAACACCTTCATGCCGACCACGCCCGCGCGCGTATGCAGATACGCGAACGGCAGCGACAGCACCAGCATCACGAACACCGCGAACGGATACAGTACCTTTTTCCACAGCGCGATTTCATAGCGCTGCGTGTCCTGATGGTTTTCGGTCAGATGCTGGATATAGCGGAACAGATTGAACATCGACATCCGGTCCGGCGACACCAGCAGCACCGACAGAATCTGCGGCGTCAGCTCCGAGCGCAGCGAATACTCGGGCAGCGTGACCTGGTTCGCGCGATACACCGGATTGAGCGCATCGTCCGGCGTGCCGGGAACTCGGGCAACGTCGAGCAGTTGCGTGTCGGTCACGCCGGTCAGCAGCCAGTGGCCCGGTGGTTGATAACGGCCGCTCTGCGCGATGCGGATGTTCGACAGACGGAACTTCGAATCGAACTCGTAGATGCGCACGTTGCTGATCGTCGCGTCGGGTCTCAGTTCGCCGACGTTGACGAAGCGCGTGACCTGCTCGCCGTCGGCGCGCTCGGTCAGCGTGTCCTTGACCCACACGCCGGACTGGAAGTTGCTTGACACCGACGAGCCGAGCGCCTCGAGCCGCACGCGCTCGGACAGCTGATCCGTGTAGGGGCCGACCACTTCGCCGATCAGATAGGTGACGAGCACGAGCGGAATGCCGATTTTCAGCAGCGAGCGCAGCGCCCGGTTGGTGGCGAGACCGGACACGCGGAAGATCGTGTACTCGGAGTTGGCCGCCATCTGCGCGAATACGTAGATCGCGCTGATCAGCGCCGCGACCGGAATGATTTCGTAGAAGCGCGACGGCGTTTGCAGTGCGACGCGCAGCACCGCGTACTGAAACTTGTAGTTGCCGTGGCCGACCGAGTTCAGTTCGTTGATCAGGTCGAAGAAGAAGAACAGACCTGAAAATGCAAACAGGATGAAGACGAACGTGAGATAGATCTGACGCGCGAAATACCTTTCATAAATGCGCATCGGTCAGGCTCCCTGCGAACGGCTGAACATGGCGCGTGTGAACAGCGGCCGGTTGCGCACCCGCATCCAGAAGATGAACGCGACGATGCCGAGCACGATCACGTGCAGGATCACGAGCCCGATGCCGAACGACATCTTGCCCTGCTCGATCCACGCCTGCACGACGTTCAGCAGATTCGAATAGGTGAGGTAGATCAACACGGCCATCACGAGGTTGATCGTGCGGCTGCGCCGCGGGTTCTGGTGCGCGAGCGGAATCGCGAGCAGCATCAGGTTGATCGCGATCAACGGCAGACCCGCGCGCCACGCGAATTCGGCGAGGTTCTCGTTGGTCGGATTGCGCAGCAGCGTCATTGTCGGCAAGCCGGTGGTGGTCGGTGTATTGACGACCGGCTGGCTCTGGATCTTCACGCCATAGCGCTCGAACTCCATGATGCGAAAATCGGGGTGGCCCGGCTCGCCGTCGTAGCGGCGGCCGTTTTCCAGCACGACGAAGCGGTCGCCGTTCTTGTGCGTCTCGACGTGGCCGTTCTTCGACACCACGACGTTGACCTTGCCGCCCTCGGTGCTCGTCACGAACACGTTTTCCACGTGCCCCTGGTCGGGCGACATCTTCTCGATGAAGAACACGCGGTGCGTGCTCGGCGATTCGCGGAACTGCCCGGGAGCCAGCAGCGAGACTTCGTCGCGCTGCTGGAAGCGCGCGCGGATCAGCTTGCTCTGCTGGTTCGACCACGGCCAGCCGATGAACACGAAGAACATGATCAGGATGATGATCGGTGTGGCGAAGATACCGATCGGCTTGATGAATTGCGTGAGACTGACGCCCGAAGACAGCCACACGACCATCTCGGAGTCCTTGTACCAGCGCGTGAGCACGAACAGGATCGACACGAACAGCGTCGCGACGAGCATGATGGCCAGATAGCCGATCACGGTGAGGCCGATCAGGACCAGCACGTCGCGCGGGTCGATCTCACCCGAGGCCGCGAAGCCGACGATGCGGATCATCATCGTCGTCAGCACGAGCGTGAGGAGAACCATGAACACGGCGCCAGCCGTGTACGCGAGCTCGCGCTGGAGGGAGCGTTCAAAGATCATTATTGATGACGAGAGGGGGCGCTCACGGCGACGCGGGGGTTCGTTCCCGTCACGCCTCCGGTGCAGCCGCCGCGGGAAAAATAGCGGATAATTGCGGCTTTCATCCTAAGCCCAGATTTTATCCGAGGACAAGCGCGATGGACTTTAGCATAAAAGCCTGTGATTGGACCAAAGGCTCGACGAACGGTTTCCTGACCGGGAAATCCGATTGCATCGTGATCGGCGTGTTCGAGTCGCAAACGCTGTCGGGTGCCGCACTGGAGATCGACGCGGCCACCAAGGGCCTGCTCACGCGCATCATCAAGGCGGGCGACATGGACGGCAAAGCCGGTACCACGCTGTTCCTGCATGAAGTCCAGGGCATCGGCGCGTCGCGGGTGCTGCTCGTCGGCCTCGGCAAACAGGATGCTTTCAGTCAGAAAGCCTACGGCGAGGCGGTCCGCGCCGCGTGGCGCGCGCTGCTCGGCACGAAGATCGTGCAGGTCACGTTCACGCTCGCACAACTGCCGGTGCTCGAGCGCACGGCCGACTGGTGCGTGCGCGCCGCGATCCTTGCGCTGCGCGAGCTGACCTACCGCTTCACGGAGATGAAGAGCAAGCCGGACAACACGCCGCGCGCGCTCAAGCGCGTCGTGTTCAGCGTCAACACCGGCGACGACAAGGCCGCCAAGCTCGCCGCGAAGCAGGGCGCCGCGCTTGCGAACGGCATGGACCTGACGCGCGACCTCGGCAATCTGCCGAGCAACGTCTGCACGCCGACCTACATTGCGAACACCGCGAAGAAGCTCGCGAAAGACTGGAAGCTGAAGGTCGAGGTGCTCGGCGAGAAGCAGTGTGAAGCGCTGAAGATGGGCTCGTTCCTGTCGGTCACCGCGGGCGCAGTCGAGCCGGCGCAGTTCATCGTGCTGCAGTACCAGGGCGGCCCCGCGAAGGCCGCGCCGGTCGTGCTGGTCGGCAAGGGCGTCACGTTCGACACGGGCGGCATCTCGCTGAAGCCGGGCGAGGGCATGGACGAGATGAAGTACGACATGTGCGGCGCGGGCTCGGTGCTGGGCACGCTGCGCGCGGTCGCCGAAATGGGTCTGAAGATCAACGTGGTCGGCATCATTCCGGCCGTCGAGAACATGCCGTCGGGCACGGCGACCAAGCCGGGCGACATCGTCACCAGCATGAAGGGCCTCACGATCGAGGTGCTGAACACCGACGCCGAGGGCCGCCTGATTCTGTGCGACGCGCTCACCTACGCGGAGCGCTTCAAGCCGGCCGCGGTGATCGACATCGCGACGCTGACGGGCGCCTGCATCATCGCGCTCGGCCATCACAACAGCGGCCTGTTCTCGAAGGACGATGCGCTCGCGGGCGAACTGCTCGACGCGTCGCGCGAAGCGGCCGACCCGGCCTGGCGCCTGCCGCTCGACGACGAGTACCAGGATCAGCTGAAGTCGAATTTCGCCGACGTCGCGAACATCGGCGGGCGTCCGGCCGGCAGCGTGACGGCCGCTTGCTTCCTGTCGCGCTTTACGGATTCGTACCCGTGGGCGCATCTCGACATCGCCGGCACCGCGTGGAAGAGCGGCGCGGCGAAGGGTGCGACGGGTCGTCCGGTGCCGCTGCTCGCGCAGTTCCTGATCGACCGCGCCGGCCAATGACGCAGTGCGGTAAGCGCGCGTACGGCGCACGGCAAGCGGGGCGGAGCGGCCGATGACGAGAATCGACTTTCACTCGAACGTCGGCGATTCGCTGCTGTACGCGTGCCGCCTCGCGCGCAAGGCGTATCTGGCGGGCCAGCCGCTGGTCGTGCTGGCCGAGCCCGCGCGCCTGCGCGCGTTCGACGAAATGCTGTGGACCTTCTCACCGCTCGACTTCGTGCCGCACTGCATGGCGGGCACGCCGCTTGCCGCCGATACGCCCGTCGTGCTGGCCGCGAATCTCGACGACGTGCCGCATCATCAGGTGCTGCTGAATCTGGGTGCTACGGTGCCGGCGCAATTCGCGCGCTTCGAAAGATTGCTCGAAGTGGTCGGTAACGCACACGAGGAACTCGCTGCGGGCCGCGAGCGCTATCGCTTCTATCGCGATCGCGGCTATGCTTTGAACAACTACAAGCAGGGCGGCTAGTTCGTTCCGCTCTCGCGTCATGGCCGCGAGGAGCGCGGCATGCGGACCGCCTGCCCTGGCTTCGACTCAAACACGGAGAGCGCACGTGTCCGATCCCAACGACAATTCGATTCCGATCCTGAACGAGGTCATCGTGCCGGGCCGCGCGCGCGAAACGCGCGAGGCGTCGGCCGATGCCGCCGCGCCCGCGCCCCAAGGCACCAAGCCCGCAGCCCCAGCCGCCGCGCAACCGGCGGCGCGCGAGCCGGGATTGCGAACCGAGCCCGCGTTCGCGCCGCCGGCCGCGAGTCCGGCCGCGAGTCCGGCCGCGCATCCGGCCGCGCATCCGGCCGAACCGACGCTGGCGTCCGAGCCCGTGCTCGCGCCGCAGCCCGTGCCCACACCCGAGCAACTGAGTTCGCCCGAGCCGGTTCTCGCGCCGCAGCCGGCGCAGACCGAACTTCATCAGCCGCACGTGGCCGATCACACGCACGCGAGAAAGCAGGTCCGGCCGCATCACGGCATTCATGCGCGACATGGGCATGAGGAGCTGCATGAAGGCCTGCATGAGGACGTGGCCGAGGTGTCGCCCGGCGTGTTCGATCGTACCGAGCCCTTCATACCGCTCGAAGCCGGCGCGACCGTGCCGCCGGATCTCGGCCGTGAGGGCGCGCACGAAGCCGCTCCCGCTCGGCTCCCACTCGACGCCGACGCGCTCGCCGAACGTTTGCACGGACGCTTCCAGCGTTTTCTCACGGGCGAGGGGCGCGGCATCATCGAGGCGCGCTGCCGCGATGCAGTGCAGCAGCACACGAGTCTGCTCGTCAGTCAGATCACGCGCGAAGTCGCGCAGACGCTCGAAGCCGAGATGACCGATTGGGTACGTGAAGCGGTGGAAGAAGAAATCGCGCGGGGCTCGCGTTGACGCCGCGGCGACGCGAGAGGTCCGTTATTTGAGTGTCAGCACCCAGGCCGCCAGCGTGGCCGCCTGATCGGGCGTCAGTTGCGTGTTCGCGGGCATCGGCATGGTTCCCCATGCGCCGGTGCTGCCATCGAGGATCTTGTGCTTCAGATAGGTCGCGGCGTCGTCGCGACCCGCATACCGGATAGCGACGTCGTGCAGCGCCGGCCCCATGAACGGGCGGTTGACCGAATGGCAACTCATGCAGTTCTTCTGCTGGGCGAGCGCGAGGCCGGCTGCTTCGGCACGGGCTGCGGGACTCGTGGCGCTCAATGCGGCGGCGAGCGCAACAGAAGCTGCTACGGCTGCGTACGACATCGATTTCATTATGGTCTCCGCCAGTGCAGATGCCCGGCTCGTGGTGCACGCATTATAAGAGCAAAGGGGCGCACGGATTTTCGTGCGCCCCTGGCGTTTTTGCGTAGCGTGGCGGCGGGTTCGTCCAGCGGAGCGGGGCGCGCCGGCCCGTAGCAATTAACCCGTCACCGCCCCCCGATTCGCCGGCAGCGCGAGCGCGAAATACTTCGCCAGCACGCCGCGGGTGTAGCGCGGCTTCGGCGCCTGCCATGCGGCGCGGCGGCGCTGCAGCTCGGCGTCGTCGATGTTCAGTTGCAGCAGCAGCTGGTGCGCGTCGATCGTGATCGAATCGCCTTCCTGCACGAGCGCGATCGTGCCGCCGACGAACGCCTCCGGTGCGACGTGCCCGACCACCATGCCCCACGTGCCGCCCGAGAAGCGGCCGTCGGTGATGAGCCCGACCGATTCGCCGAGCCCCTTGCCAATGATCGCCGAGGTCGGCGCAAGCATTTCCGGCATGCCGGGGCCGCCCTTCGGGCCCAGATAGCGCAGCACGACGACATCGCCTGCAACTATCTTGTCGGCGAGGATCGCTTCGAGCGCGCTCTGCTCGTCGTCGAATACCCGCGCCGGACCTGTGATGACCGGGTTCTTCAGCCCGGTGATCTTGGCGACCGCGCCGTCTTCGGCGAGATTGCCCTTCAGGATCGCGAGATGGCCTTCGGCGTACAGCGCGTGGTCGATGGGGAAGATCACCTGCTGATCGCTGCGCGGTTTGCTGGGTACGTCCTTCAGCTCCTCGGCGAGCGTTTTGCCGGTGATCGTCATGCAATCGCCGTGCAGAAGCCCGGCGTCGAGCAGGATCTTCAGCACCTGCGGTATGCCGCCCGCCTTGTGCAGATCGGTGGCGACATACTGGCCCGACGGTTTCAGGTTGCAGATCACCGGCACTTTCTTGCGCATGCGCTCGAAGTCCTCGATCGTCCATTCGACCTCGGCCGCGTGCGCGATCGCCAGATAGTGCAGCACCGCGTTGGTCGAGCCGCCGGTCGCCATGATCAGAGCAACCGCGTTTTCGATCGACTGCTTCGTGATGATGTCGCGCGGCTTCAGATCCTTTTTCACCGCTTCGACGAGTACGCGCGCCGATTCGGCGGCCGAGTCGACCTTCTCCTGATCCGGATTCGCCATCGTCGACGAATACAGTAGCGACATGCCGAGCGCCTCGAACGACGAGCTCATCGTATTGGCCGTGTACATGCCGCCGCACGAACCGGTCGACGGACACGCGTTCTTCTCGATGCCCTCGAAATCCTCCTGCGACATGCGGCCCGCCGTGAATTCGCCGACCGCCTCGAACGACGACACGATCGTCAGATCGGTGCCTTTCCAGTTGCCCGGCCGGATCGTGCCGCCATACACGTAGATGCCCGGCACGTTCATGCGCGCGAGGCCGATCATGCCGCCAGGCATGTTCTTGTCGCAGCCGCCGATCACGACCACGCCGTCCATCCATTGACCCTGCACGCAGGTCTCGATGCAGTCGGCGATCACCTCGCGCGACACCAGCGAGTACTTCATGCCCTCGGTGCCCATCGACATGCCGTCCGAGATCGTCGGCGTGCCGAAGGTCTGCGGATTCGCGTCCGCGCGCTTGATCGCGGTGACGGCCGCGTCGGCGAGACGCTGCAGGCCGGCGTTGCACGGCGTGATCGTCGAGTGGCCGTTGGCGACGCCGATCATCGGTTTGTCGAAATCCTCCTTCTGGTAGCCGAGCGCGTAGTACATCGAGCGATTCGGGGAACGCGCGATGCCTTGCGTGATGTTCTTCGAACGACGGTTGTAGGCCATGGGGAGCTCCAAGTCTGGCTGTTCTGATGGATGCGCGGCCGCGTCTGCGCACGCATCCGTTCAGTGTAGTTCCGCCAGACCGCGCGAACAGGCGGTTTTGCGTGGCCGGCGTCGCATGTATTATTCGCGGCTGTTCAGGTCGTAAAATATATTAATCATGCTGCCGACGATTCCTGATCTGCGCCAGTTGCGCTATTTCGTCACCGTCGCCGAGGAAAAGCACTTCGGGCGCGCAGCCGCGCGTTTGTCGATGACGCAGCCGCCGCTGTCGCAGGCGATCCGCGCGCTCGAAGAGACGCTCGGCGTCGAGCTGTTCGCGCGCACCAAGCGCTCGGTGGAGCTGACCGCGGTCGGCGCCGATCTGCTGCCGGAGGTGCAGCGGCTGCTCGCGGCGGCGGAAGGTTTAAGGCCGCACGCGCAGAGCCTCGCGCGCGGCGAGGCGGGCGTGCTGTCGCTCGCGTTCGTGTCGACCGCGGATTACGGCCTGCTGCCGCTGCTGCTGCGCGATTTCGGCGCGCGGCATCCGCGCGTGCGGCTCGAGCTGACCGAGGCGACCAGCGACGTGCAGGTCGAGGAACTGGTGGCCGGGCGTATCGACGCGGGTCTGGTGATCGCGCCGCTGCCGTCGCGGCATGCATCGCAGCTGTCGTGGCTGCCGATCGCGCGCGAGCCGCTCGTGATCGCGATGTCGACGGAGATGGCGCGAGGCTTGCAAGGCAGCGTGAACAAAAACGGCAAGGGCAAGCCAAATGAAGACCCCGCCGCCGAATGGCTCGACACGCCCGTCAGCTTGCGCGATCTCGGCGACGCGCCGCTCGTGATCTTCCCGAGACGTCTCGCGCCAGGCTTTTATGACATCATTATGGATTGCTACGGCGTCGCGGGCCTCGCGCCGCGGATCGGCCAGGAGGCGATCCAGATGCAGACCATCGTGAGTCTCGTGTCGGCCGGCATGGGCGTCGCATTGGTGCCGCAATCGTTGCGTAACCTGCGGCGCACGGGCGTCGTGTACCGGCCGTTGTCCGAGTCGGTGCCCGCGATCGAAACGGGGCTCGTCTGGCGCACCGACGAGGTCAGCCCGGTGCTGGCGGGCTTCATCGACATCGTGCGCGCGCATGCGGCGAGCGTGGCGTCGCGCGTCTAGATCCCGCTTCTGATCCCTGTAAAACTGCTTTCGAACCTGAACTGCCCATAACTACACGATGCTCATTCACCCGAATTTCGACCCTGTCGCCATCCATCTGGGGCCGCTCGCCGTGCGCTGGTATGGCTTGATGTACCTCGTCGCGTTCGTCGCGGCGATCGTGGTCGCCCGGCTGCGGCTGCGGCTGCCGTACGTCGCCGCGCAAGGCTGGACCGCGAAGGACATCGACGACATGCTGTTCTTCGGCGTGCTGGGCACGATCCTCGGCGGCCGGCTCGGCTATGTGCTGTTCTACAAGGCCAGTTTCTATTTCGCGCATCCGCTCGACATCTTCAAGGTGTGGGAAGGCGGTATGTCGTTTCACGGCGGCTTTCTCGGCGTCACCATTGCGATGATGCTGTTCGCGTATCAGCGCAAGCGCTCGTGGCTGCAGGTCACCGACTTCGTCGCGCCGATGGTGCCCACAGGCCTCGCGGCGGGGCGGCTCGGCAACTTCATCAACGGCGAGCTGTGGGGCCGCGTGACCGATCCGGCCGCGCCGTGGGCGATGCTGTTCCCCGGCGCCGCGCCCGACGACGCCAGCTGGCTCGCCGCGCATCCGCAATTGGCCGCGCAATGGCATCTGAACGAAGTGTTTGCGCAATATCACATGCTGCCGCGGCATCCGTCGGAGCTGTACGAAATCGCGCTCGAAGGCGTGGCGCTGTTTTTCGTGCTGATCTTCTTCTCGCGCAAGCCGAAGCCGCTCGGCGCGATTTCCGCGATGTTCCTGATCGGCTACGGCCTCGCGCGCTTCACGGTCGAATTCGCGCGCGAGCCGGACGATTTCCTCGGCCTGCTCGCGATGGGGCTGTCAATGGGTCAATGGCTGTCGCTGCCGATGATCCTCGCGGGCATCGGCCTGATGGTGTGGGCGTATCGCCGGGGGCGGCGCGAGCCGGCGCAGGCGGTTGGCGCGAACTGAGCTGCGCCCGGCCAGCATAGCGAACGCTGCATGAAAAAACGCCACGGCATCGATGGATGCCGTGGCGTTTCTCTTTGATGCGCCGGCGTTCGCGCTTGCGCGTCATTTCATCTGCACCGACCCCGACACGTTGACCGTCACCGTCGAGGTGCCGCCTTCGAGCGGCATCGGCGCGCTCTTCGCATCGGCGCCCATCGCGCGTGCGCTCATCATCATCGGACGCGGCATCACGCCGCTGTGATTCACGTTGACCTCGCGGATCGAATAGCCGCTAAAGCCGAACGCCTGCGATGATGCCGCGGCCTGCTCGCGAAACGATTTGATCGCCTCGCCGCTGAGCCGCTGTTCGGCGGCGCGCTGCGCTTCCGGCGACAGCGAGAAACGCACGTTACCCACCTGCATGATCGATGCCATCTGTCCGGCGAGCTTCGAAGCCGCGGCGAAGTCGCGCGATTCGAGCACGACTTCCGTGCGGCCGCGCCACGCCGAGATGCGTCCGTCGCGGTCCGTCGACGGGAAGATCGAGAACGCACCCGAGCGCGCGGTTACGCCGGCGACGCCGCGCGCTTTCTGCAATGCCGCGTCGGCACGTTGGTTCAGCGTCGACGTCAACGCCGACGGCTCGCTCGCTTCCTGCTCGTAAAACAGCGTGATTTCGACTTCGTCCTGCGGGACTTCCGCGCTCGCCTGCGCATTCAGCGACAGCACGCCCGAGGGCTGCGGCATCATGGTCTGCGCGCGAGCGGGCGCCGGGTTCAGCGCGAGCGCCACAGGCGCGCCAAAGGCGAGCGCGAGTGCGAGGGCCCGTGCGGTTTTTGTCGTCATGGCTGGAATCCTTGTTTCAACAGGTTGTGCACGTTCGACGCGTGCGCCGCGTGATGACGCGATGGTGGCGCGTGCTTTGACGGATGCGCTGGCGAATCAATCGGAATGCCGTTGAGCGGTTGATTCGAGCTTGCGCTTTCGTCGACCGATTAGGCGCGTCTTACCGACGCTTGGTTCCCCAATTAGTGCTTCGCCGCCGTTTTGGGAATCATGGCCTGGACGCGCTCACCGCACGTACCGCGTCGCGCATTTGCCCTTAAACCAGCCGTTTAGTGATGAAGCGCCATTCGGCGTCGGTCACCGGTGTGATCGACAGACGGTTGCCTTTGGCGAGCACGCGCATGTCCTGCAATTCGGCATGCTCGCGCAGCGCGGCCAGCGGAATCAGCGCGATTTTCTTCTTGAACACGACGTCGACGAGCATCCAGCGCGGCGTTTCCGGCGACGATTTCGCGTCGTAGTACGGACTCTTTTTATCGAACTGCGTCGGGTCCGGATATGCGGTCGACGAGACTTCCGCGATGCCCGCGATGCCGGGCTCCGGACAGCTCGAATGATAGAAGAGCACGCCGTCGCCGACCTGCATCACGTCGCGCATGAAGTTGCGCGCCTGATAATTGCGCACGCCGGTCCACGGCAAGGTGCGATGCGGTGCGTTGGCGAGGTCGTCGATGCTTGCTTCGTCCGGTTCGGACTTCATCAGCCAGTAGCGCATGAATCGGAGTGAGCGTGTGAGATTGAACGAGGCGCCAACAACAGGCGCGTGCGGAAAGCCCCTGAAACAGGCACTCAAACAAAAGAACGACGACCAAAGAAAAACGGCATCGAACCGAAGTCCGATGCCGTTCCAGATAAGGTCCCCGCCTTAGCCGCTAGGCCGGCATCCTGAACCGAGGGTTCAGAATTGGTCGCAGTTAGCAACACTTCGGGTACATCAGACAGAGTGACGCGCACACCCGTGCTACAAATTTCCGCAACCGTGCACATGGCATTGGTTCAAGGAATATATGACCTTGGCGAACCAGGCAGGGAAGCTAAACGATGAAGCTACAACACAAACAGTTGAACAGGTGACCGGTTCGAAACCGGCCCGCTATTGAGTCAACTACTGCTTACTGCATGCTGTACTGCTCGATCACAGTACCTAGTTGTTCGTTCATTTGCTGCATTGTACGCCGGATTTCTTCAGCAGGAAATGCTT
The DNA here is from genome assembly GCF_040965775.1 of Paraburkholderia sp. BR10954. Classification (NCBI taxonomy): domain Bacteria; kingdom Pseudomonadati; phylum Pseudomonadota; class Betaproteobacteria; order Burkholderiales; family Burkholderiaceae; genus Paraburkholderia; species Paraburkholderia sp. BR10954. The sequence continues at coordinate 7,959 of NZ_JBFRCK010000032.1, read as the reverse complement.
CTCCGTGTCGCACGCTGCTTTGCAGCTTAAGCAGTTCCGATGCCAGCGAGAGCGCCGCCATCACCGCGATGCGATCGGTGCCGCGCACGTTGCTGCCGCTGCGGATTTTCTTCATCTCGGCATCGACGCGCGCGACCGCCTCGAGCAGCGCGCCTTCCGTTTCAGGCGAACAGGCGAGACGGTAGGGTACTTCGAGAATCGATACTTCGATCTGCTTGGTGGTCATGCGCTTTCTCCGTGTCGGCTCACGTCGCCTTCCGCTTCCTCGTGTTCGGGCTGGGCGGATTCGAGCAGATCGAGCTGGTTATCCGGTTCGCTGCTTGCGCGTGCGCGCGGCAATTTTTCGAGAATCGCATTCAGGCGCACCTGAGCGTCGTCGATCTTGGCGGACAGCGCGTCGCGTTCAGCTTGCAGTGCGTCTCGCTCGGCACGCAATTGCGCGAGTTCGGTGTGCGTGGCTTGTACTTCGGCACGCGTTTGCGCGAGCTGCTCTTCGAGCGCGATCCGCGCTTCGTTGTGGCGCTGGCTGATCGCAATCAGCTTGCCGATGTTCTGGGAGAGTGATTCGAGTTCGGTGAGCATGTGCTGCGTCCTCTAAAGACATCGCATTTTAGCGCGGAATATTACAGGTTCCGACAATTGTCTCGTTTCGAGACGTAACAGCATCGCTTCGTGCAGGTACGTTGCGACTCGTGTCGTCGACCATAAGATCAAAGACCGGCAATCCATCGGACAATAACCTGCATTCGACAGAACGGATCGCGCTCCGGTTGGCCTTTCTTGACGCCCCGCGAAGCCGCTCCTACACTTCCCGCACTCTGGTGCCCGCGCGCGCTTTTCGGCGCGCGCAGTTAAACGGGAAGCAGGGCGCGCGCGGTGCCAAACCGGATGCGCGAACCTGCGCTGCCCCCGCAACGGTAAGCGACCGCATGTGATGTGCTCATGCAGGTCGGTCCTTGTCGCACGGTTGGAAGTTCAATCTGCGAGTGTGCCACTGCGCGTCACGCGTGGGAAGGCGGGATCGATGTGTCGTAGCCCGGATACCGGCCAGAAAAGAGGGACGTCCCCCGCGAAAACGTTAAACATGGGGGGACGCCTCGTGACGCGTCGGCCTGCGGGGAAGCAGGCCGCGCATGCCATCCACAGGAATGTCATCCCATGTTGTCCCCCATCGCCCGCGCGACGCTGCTCGCGTTCGCGAGCCTGCCGCTCGTCGCGCATGCGCAAAGCGCCGAGCCTGTGCCTTCATCGTCCGCTGCGGATGCAAGCACCGCGAACGCCCCAAACCTTGCCGATGCGGCCAATCCCGCTTCCGCCGATGCATCGGGCAACGTGCTGTCGCCGATCGTCGTGACCGCACTACGCGGAGCGCAAGCGTTGCGCGACGCGATCCCGCAGACCACGCAGTTCGATCAGCAGGACATAGCCGACACGACCGCGACCGATCTGCCCGGCCTGCTGCGACTCGCGCCCGGCGCGCAAATCTCGCGCACGGGTGGCCCCGGTTCGACCACGAGCCTCTTTCTGCGCGGCGCGTCGTCGACGCAATCGCTGCTGCTGATCGACGGCGTGCGCGTCGATTCGGTGAGTCTCGGCTCCGCTCAGCTCGCACAGATTCCGCTCGACCAGGTCGATCACGTCGAAGTCGTGAACGGCAACGTGTCGGCGTTGTACGGCTCGGGCGCGATCGGCGGCGTCGTGCAGGTGTTCACGAAAGACGGCGGCGATCATCCACCGCGCTTCAATTTTTCGGTCGGCTACGGCAGCTATCACACGCAGACGCAAACGGCCGGCGTGAACGGCGCGCTCGACGAGGACGGCCGCACGACCTTCAACATCTCGCTCGCGCGCACGAAGAGCGACGGCTTTTCGTCGCTCGATCCGCTCGAGGCGCCGGGCGCGAATCCGAACGCCAACGGCAATCTGAACGAGAGCATCAGCGCGTCGCTGCGCCACAAGTTCACCGACAAGTGGGATGCGGGCATCAGCTACTTCCAGTCGAACAACAACAACAGCTACGACAATGCGTACGGCGTGCCAACCGATCTGAACAACCTCTATAGCAAGGTGCGTCAGGTATCGGTGTTTGCGAACGGCAAGCTGACCGACTGGTGGACCACCCACTTCACGCTCGCCGAGGGCGACGACCGCAGCGTATCGAACACCAATGGCATCTACAACGGCCGCTTCGATACCGACAATCGCCAGTACACGTGGCAGAACGATTTCGCGCTCGCAGCGAACCAGAAGCTGCAATTCGGCTACGAGCATCTCGACCAGACTCTCGACTCCGACACGTTCGCCGCGCCCGACCGTCACGTCGATTCGGTCTTCGCCGGCTACAGCGCACGCTTCGGCCGCAACCAGATTCAGGCGAACGTACGCCGCGACCAGTACTCCGATTTCGGCGGAGCGAACAGTTACTATCTCGGCTACGGTTTCGACATCACGTCGCACTGGAAGGTAACCGCAAGCTATTCCGATGCATTCCGCGCGCCGAGCTTCGACGATCTGTACTATCCGATCAGCGGCAACCCGTCGATCCAACCCGAGCGCAGTCACTCGGTCGAAGCCGGTTTGCAGTACGCGACCGACGCGCTCGGCGTGATGCGTCTGAACGCATTCCAGACGCGCTATACGAATCTGATCGACTATGTGCAGACGATCCCCGGCATCTATCTCGCGGAGAACGTCGGCCATGCGAAGGTGCAGGGACTCGAAGGATCGTGGAGCGGTCATGTCGGCAAGACCGACGTACGCGCGACATTGACGCTGCAGAACCCGGTCGATCTCGACAGCGGTACCGACCTCGTGCGACGCGCGCGACGCTTCGGGTCGTTCGCGGCGAATCGCAGCATCGGTGGATGGCGGGTTGGGGGCGAGTGGATCGTCAGCGGTCCGCGTCCAGACAGCACCGGCAAGCTCGGCGGTTATGGCATCGTGAATCTATCGGCCCGCTACAACATCACGAAGGCGTGGTACGTCAGCGCGCAAATCGACAATCTGTTCAACAAGGACTATGAGACGGCCTACTCGTATAACTCTCCGCGACGCGGTGCGTATGTCACGCTCGGCTGGCAGCAGCAGTGACGCCCGCGCCGGGTTGGCCGCATGCATGAGCGCACGCGGATGAGTCGCGCGTCCGGTTCGCTGTCCGCCGCGATGGCAACGCCGCGCCCGATGAACGCGAAACGCGCGGCCGCGATCTGGCTCGGACTCGCGCTCGCCGCCGTCGCGCTGCTCGGCGCGTCGCTGGTGCTCGGCAGCGTGCCGCTCGCGCCGTCGCGCGTGCTTGCGGCGCTCGTGCCAACGCACACGTTCGGCGCCGCGGGCAGCGACGATCTCGCCGGCGAAATCGTGCGCACGTTGCGATTGCCGCGCGCGCTCGCGGGCTTCGCGTGCGGCGCGTTGCTCGCGCTCGCCGGCGCGCTGCTGCAGGTGCTGCTGCGCAATCCGCTGGCCGAGCCGTACGTGCTCGGCGTGTCGGGCGGCGCGGCCAGCTTCGCGCTGGTCGCGATGATCGCGGGCGGCGCATGGTGGATCGTCGATGCGAGCGCGTTCGCGGGTGCGTTCGTGTCGATCCTGCTGGTGCTCGGACTCGCGCGTCGCGAACTGTGGCGCGGCGAGCCGCAGGACACGTCGCCGCGTTTGCTGCTGACCGGCGCGGTGATCGCGGCCGGGTGGGGCGCGATGATTACGCTGCTGCTCAATCTCGCGCCCGATAGCCGTCTGCGCGGCATGCTGTTCTGGCTGACCGGCGACCTCAATGGCGGCGCGCTGCCGTGGACCGCGCTGATCGCGCTCGCGCTCGTGTTGCTCGCGATCGTGCCAGCCGCGCCGCGTCTGAACGTGCTGCTGCGCGGCGACGCAGCCGCGCAAGCGCTCGGCGTCGCGGTAATGCCACTGCGTTTGCGCGTGTACCTGGTCGCGTCGCTGGCGGCGGCCGCGGCGGTGACGACCGCGGGCACGATCGGCTTCGTCGGTCTCGTCGTGCCGCATATGCTGCGGCTCGCGTTCGGCAACGACCAGCGCATGCTGCTGCCGGCGGCCGCGCTTGGCGGCGGTGTCGCGGTGATGGGCGCGGATCTGCTCGCGCGGACCGTGATTGCGCCCGCGCAATTGCCGGTCGGCGTGATCACGTCGCTGGTCGGCGTGCCGGTGTTCCTGTGGATGTTGCTCAAACGCCGCCGATGATGCAAGCCGAACCCAGCCCCACCTCTTCGATACTGAGCACGCAGCGCCTGACACTGCGCGCCGGCGCGCGCACCTTGCTCGACGCGTTCACGCACACCTTCAATGCGGGCGAAGTCTGGTGTATCGCCGGGCCGAACGGCGCGGGCAAGACCACCTTGCTGTCGACGCTGGCGGGCCTGTTGCATCCGGCGGCGGGCCATGTCGAACTCGATGGCGTGCGCGTGGCCGACTGGCAGCCGCTGCCGCTCGCACGGCGCCGCGCGCTGATGCCGCAAAGCGCGGCCGATGCGTTCAATGCCAGCGTGCTCGACATCGTGCTGCTGAATCGCTTCCCGCATCTGGGCGGCTGGGGCTGGGAGCGCGATGAAGATCGCGCGGCTGCACAGGCGGCGCTCGAATCGCTCGGCCTTGCGGGCTTTGCGGCGCGCGACGTGCTGTCGCTATCGGGCGGCGAGCGTCAGCGCGTCGCGCTCGCGGCAGTGCTGTGCCAGGACGCGCCGCTGTTGCTGCTCGACGAACCGTTGTCGCATCTCGACCTGCATCACCAGATCGACTGCCTCGAAGCGCTCGTTGCATGGACGGGCAAGCCGGGACGCAGCATGCCGCGCAGTGTGCTGTTCTCCTGCCACGACCTGAACCACGCGCGCCGCTTCGCGACGCACGCGTTGCTGCTCGACGGCGCGGGCGGCGCGTATGCGGGCCCGGTGCGCGACGTGCTGACGCCCGCGTTGACGAGCCGCGCGTTCGGCTATCCGCTGATTCTGATTCGCGATGGCGAGCACGAGGCGCTGATTCCCGCGCCGCGCGCGCGTCATGAATCGCCTACCGGTCATGACGAACAGTCAGGCTGACTATTAATTCCCTATACCTTGTTTCGATCACAACTATGACTCGCATCCCACTCCCGGGCGGTTTGCCCGAAGTCGCGCCGCTCGATCAGACGCTGCGCGCCGAGCTGCAACGGATCATCGATACGCGCACCAAACCGCCCGGCAGCCTCGGCCGGCTCGAAACGCTCGCGCGCCAGATGGGCCTGATCCAGCGCAGTACGCGTCCCAGCGTGCAGCGTCCCGCGATGATCGTGTTCGCGGGCGATCACGGTATCGCCGCCGAAGGCGTGAGCCCGTATCCGCAAGCGGTGACCGCGCAGATGGTCGCGAACTTCATCGCGGGCGGCGCGGCGATCAATGCGCTCAGCCGCGTCGCCGGTCTCGAACTCGAAGTGGTCAACGCGGGCATCGCGACGCCGCTGCCGTCCACCGACGGAGTCGTCGACATTCCGGTCGGGCCCGGCACGCGCAACTTCGCGCACGAAGCCGCGATGACGCAGGCCGAAACGCTCGCCGCGATGCAGGCAGGCGCCGCGCGCGTGCGTCATCACGCGGCGCTCGGCTCGAACGTGATCGGCTTCGGCGAGATGGGCATCGCGAACACGTCGGCGGCCGCGTGTCTGATGAGCCGCCTGTGCGGCGTGCCGATCGACGACTGCGTCGGCCGTGGCACCGGTCTCGACAATGCCGGGCTCGCGAAGAAGCGCAACGTGCTCGCGGCGGCGCTCGCGCGTCATCCCGACGCTTGCGCGCCGCTCGACGTGCTCGCGACCTTCGGCGGCTTCGAAATCGCGATGATGACGGGCGCATTTATGGCGGCCGCCGAGGCGCGCATGACGATCCTCGTGGATGGCTTCATTGCGACGTCCGCGCTGCTGGTCGCCGATGCGCTGGCGCCCGCCGTGCGCGAGTACTGCGTGTTCGCGCATGCGTCGAACGAGGCCGGCCATCGGCGCATGCTCGATCATTTCGGCGCGCAGCCGCTGCTGTCGCTCGACATGCGGCTCGGCGAGGGCACGGGCGCCGCGCTCGCGGTGCCGCTGTTGCGCGCGGCGGCGGCTTTCGTCAACGAGATGGCCAGCTTCGATTCCGCGGGCGTCGCGGATCGCGAACCGTGACGCGCTCGAACCCACGCTTCGCGGCAACGCGAAGCTCGGCCCGCATCGCAGCGAACAGGCGCTCGACACGTCCATGAACCCGCTCGCGGAACTGCGCTATTTCTTCACGGCGCTCGGTTACTTCACGCGCGTGCCGGTGCCGCGCTGGGTCGGCTACGAGCCGCATTATCTGAATGCGGCGGCGCGCTATTTTCCGCTCGTCGGCGTGCTGGTCGGCGGCTTCAGCGCGCTCGTCTATCTGGCCGCGCTGCGCGTGTTTCCGGCAGGCGTCGCGGTGCTGCTGTCGATGGCCGCGTCGCTGCTCGTGACGGGCGCGTTCCACGAGGACGGTCTAGCCGATTGCGTCGATGCGTTCGGTGGCGCCTATATGCGCGACGATGCATTGCGCATCATGCACGACTCGCGCATCGGTGCTTTCGGTGCCATCGCGCTCGTGATCGCGTTGGCGATCAAGTGGCAAACGCTCGCCGCGTTGCCGCCGCTTTCCGCCGCAAGTCTGATGGTTGCGGCGCATGGCGCGAGCCGCGCGTGCGCGATCAGTTATCTGGCCACGCTCGACTATGTGCGCGCCGCGGGCAAAGCGAAGCCGGTCGCGCAGCGTCTGAGCGGGCTGGCGCTGCTGTGCGCCGCGCTGTTCGGGCTGCCGTGGCTGCTGTGGCCGAACGGCCCCGGCGCGCCCGACTTTCGTTTCGCCGCGCTCACGTGTGTCGTGCTGTTGGCGCTGCGCTTCGCGATGGGCCGTTATTTCGTCAGACGCATCGGCGGCTATACCGGTGACTGTCTCGGCTTCGCGCAGCAAATCTTCGAATTGAGCATCTATCTGGTGGGGCTTGCATGGATATCGTCCTGATTCGACATCCCGCTGTCGCGCTCGAGGCGGGGGTTTGTTACGGCCATAGTGATGTCGCGTTGGCGGAAAGCGCCGAGGTCACGTCCAATGCGTTGGCGGTCAAGCTCGCGAGCTTGCAGGTGCCGGCGCCGCGCGTGCTGATCACGAGTCCGCTCACGCGCTGCGCCGCGCTCGCGAATGAGATCGCCAACGACTTCGGCTGCGTGGTCAGCCACGACGAGCGTCTGAAGGAGATGGACTTCGGCGAATGGGAAGCGCAGCGCTGGTATACGATCGATCGCGCCCAGCTCGACGACTGGGCCGCCAATTTCGAGCATGCGCGCGCGCATGGCGGCGAGAGCGTCGCGCAATTCGTCGCGCGTGTGCGAGCGTGGTTCGATGCATTCGCGCTGACGCGCGAGCTCTCGCCCGCCTACGTGGTCACGCACGCGGGGGTGATGCGCGCGATCGCGTCGTGGGTGCTGGAGGTGCCGCTCGCGCGTTGCCTGCAGTGGTCGCTCGATATGGCCGGGATCGTCTGGTTGCGGCGTAACGACGAGACGCTGCAGTGGTCGCTGGTGCGATGGAATGCGTGACCCGCGTGGTCATGCGGAGAACTGAGCGTTTTTTGCGCGACCCGCGGCGCGTCATGGCGCGGGTTTGTTTGCGCGCGAGCGCGCCAGTTCGAGGTCCTCGCACAGTTGCCGCGCGCCTTGCGCGATGCGCGGCGCGGGGCGATTGATCAGATCGCCGTCGATCGCGAACAGGTTGTCGTTCGCGACGGCCGCGAGACGCGGCCACGCGCGCCATGCGTCGAGTTGCGGCAGCGTCGTGTCGGGCTGCGTCGCGCCGGGCGCCGCCGTGACGATCGCCTGCGGATTCGCCGCGAGCACCGCTTCGGTCGATACGGTCGGCACGAGCGGCTGCAAGTCCGCGAACACGTTGCGGCCGCCGCATAGCGTGATCACGTCGCTGATCATGTGCTCGC